>WGAN01000195.1 GCA_015494805.1 Caldifarciminota bacterium | reverse complement strand
CGGAAGTTGTGGGTACGGCTGACGTTCTACCGATAGAGAACGTGTTCTCCGACTGGGACGGTTTCCTGTACTTCAGCGATGAGCCGGAGCTTAACGAGATAGACGGGTACGACCTTACCAAGGCGAAGGTATTTGACAACTTCGTTGAGGAAGCGGGGGTCTTACTGTACTTCGGTGAAAGGCCGGGGTACGAGGTGCTTTACCACTACTACGGTGAGGAGATACTGCCCACCGGGTGGTCCCTGAAGGAGTACCTTAACAACCTCCTCAGGATGAAGGCCCTCTGGTACTGGCAGCCGGCCCTAATTGAGGCGGAGGGGGACGTTCTCAAAGCCTTCGTGGAGAACGACCTCTACCCCGACCTTGAGGCCCTCGGTCTGGACGGCCTCGTAAGGCGTCTACTCCTGAAGGAGGTTTAGACCGGCCATCCCTCACATCCGCAGGTACCCCTTGAGTTTGACGCCGAAGATGTAGTCCGCCCTCTCGTAGGTGAAGGGGTTGAGGTTGAGGGTATCCGTGGGCTTGAGCCTCGTATTGAGGGAGACGTATAAGCCGGTCAGACCCTTCTCAAAGGAGAGGAAGACCCACGCCCGGTCGTATATCCCCATCACAACGTCCGGACGCTCCACGACCTTCTCCCATCCCACCCTCGCTGTGGCTACGTTCCCCAGAGAAAGGGTCAGGCGGAGGATGTTCCTTATGGTGAGGGGCATCCCCGGATAGCTCCACACTGACAGGCCGTCGGATACGCTAAGGAACTGGGAGATCCTCCACGGCAGACCGAAGTGTGCTTTGGAGTAGGTTCCGAGGTCGCCCGTTGCGTAGTTGTACAAGTTTCCGGTGGAGAGGTCAAACTGCAGGTAGTTCGCCCGGAGGTTGAAGGAGGAAAAGAGGGAGACCTGTCTGCCGTAGAACCTGACCAGCGTATCCCTGTAGGGGTCGTACTCGTACTGTTCCCCAAAGTTAGCGCTGACGAAGACGTTGTGTCCCTTACCGAACCCCATACCCATCTCCCCGATCACACCCCTGGAGAAGGGTTCTCCGGCCTCCCTGTTTAGGAAGGCGGCGGCTCCCAACGAGAGGTAGTTGAGGTTGTGGAAGCGGTAGAGGGTACGTCTAACCCTGAAGAGCATATCCTTGGAGGCGGCGTAGGGCATGTAGGTTATCCTCTCGGCGTAGAAGAGGGAGTCTATCTCGCTGTAGGAGAAACCCACCACCCAGTAGGGGGACCGGTACCCCAGGCCCCAGTTCCTGACCCAGCCGCTCCGCCAACCGCCGAGATCGTCGTAGTAGTCCGCGTGCATAAGGGCGAAGCCTCCCTGAAAGTAGCCGTAGTTGAGGGCCACGTCCACATCGGCGAGGACGTTGGTATCGGGAACCCTTACGGAACGGCCGGGGTTGAGGGGGTCCGGCAGGGGGTAGTACCCCCCGTACCTGCCCAGAAACGCCCCCGCGGATAGGTACTTACCCTTGTAGTTGGTTCTGAAGAGCCTCCAGTCCTGGCCGGAGTCGGTGCGCACGCTCATAAAGGCGAGGTTCGTCCCGAATAGCGATAGCCCTCCCTTGACGCCGTAGGTTATGGGAACCTCGTTGCCGTAGATATCCGCCCCGATGTTGCGGGTATAGACCAGCATGGAGTAGGGGAGAAACTCGTTGAAGTTGGGTCTGAAAAGCTCGTCATCGTGGGTGAAGAAGGGCCTACGCTCCTGAAGGAAGTACCGGTAGCGGCCGACGTTTATGTAGTAGGGGTCGGACTCAACGTCCGCGAAGTCTGGCTTGATGGTCAGGTGGACGAAGTTGTCCTCAAGGGTGAGCCTTACGTCCCCGCCGCCGTATATACGCCTCCGGAGGCTGTACTCCCCCGTCCAGAAGTCCCGAAGGGAGTCCCTCCTGTAGGTGGCGTAGGGCATAAGGCTCAAGGCCCACGAGAGGGGGGCGTTCAGGAGGACGGGCTGCATGTCCGGGAACACGCCCCGTCGGTTCAGGGGGAGGCGCATCTGGTACCCGTCGGAGGTCCATCGGGAGAAGGCTATCCCCCACACCACCCCCCTCCGGTACCGGAAGGCCTTGAAGGGGATCCTCATCTCAACGACGTAGCCGTTCTCCGTTATCCTGCCGGCCGCCTCCCACTCCGTATCCCACTGCGAATTGAACATACCGGAGTTCACCTCAACGTCCGCTCTGTTGCCGAAGGCATCGGCCGAGAAGATGTAGTACCTCTTACCGTCCCCGCCGTAGGGGTCAAGGGCGAAGGATACCCTGTCGGGGGAGAGGTCCCCCCTGCTTCCCCTCTGGAGGACGGGCTTTCTGCCATCGCATACGAAGGCGACGTATATGGCCCTGTCCGTATAGAAGACCTTGGCGGTCGTGGGATAGGGTACGTCCCCGTCAAGTGTTGGGGACTGCTGCCGGAAGTCCCTGAAGGTCAGGGCAGAGTCCCAGACCTCCTCCAGATGCCCGTCTATCTTCACATCGCCCAGTTTTGGGATGTAAGTTTGAGCGAGTACGAACAGCATCAAAGCACCTCCCGTTTGGAAATCCGCAGGCCAGCGGAGGAGAGAGAGCCGTACGGCTCCCCTCCCACCTCAAGGTTTGAGACCGTACTTCCTAAGTTGAAACTGCCACATCCTCGCATACTCCCCTCCTTTGCGGAGCAGCTCATCGTGCGTTCCCTCCTCCACCACCTTACCCTCCTTGAAGACGAAGATCCGGTCGGCGTTCCTGACGCTCCAGAGGCGATGGGTGACCAGTATCAGGGTCCTATCCCTGTAGAGGTTCATCATGAAGTTGAAGATCTCAAACTCCGCCTCCGGGTCCAGGTTCTCCGTAGGCTCGTCAAATATGACGATATCCGCGTCCTCCCTGTACATCGTCCTCGCCAGGGCTATCCTCTGCCACTCCCCACCGGAAGGCTCAATACCTCCGAACTCCCTCCCTATCTGGGTATCTGGCGGGAGCTTTATGCCTACCCTCTCCAGAACCTCCTTCAGCCTCCTGTGGTCCATATGGGCGTCCCCCCTGTAATCCGAGAGTACGATGTTATCCTGCAGGCTCAACTTGTACTTCCCGAAGTTCTGGAAGGCCATGGTTATTCTTCCGGAGGAGACCCCGATGCTCCCCTCCGTCGGGTCGTAGAGGCCGAGAATTATCCTGCACAGGGTGGTCTTACCCGCACCGTTGTGGCCCACGAAGGCGACCTTCTGGCCCCTGTATATGGTCAGGTTTATGCCGTCAAGGACGTAGCGTCTCCCATCGTAGGTGAATTTCAGACTATTGCACTTTACGGCGATGTCCCCGTCCGGGAGCCTGTACCTGTTCCTCCGCTCCCTCTTTACGGGCATGTTGATGAACCTCTCCAGCTCTTTAAAGGTCCCAAGGGTCCTGCTTGAGTACTCCGAGAACCACGCTATCAGGCTGAGGAGGGCCTCCTGCAGATAGACGAAGGAGAGGACGGTTGAACCCAGGAACCTCCCCTTAAACCCCAGGTATATCGCTGCTATTGACAGGATGGCCCCGAAGACGATGGCGGGGATTATCTTCAGGAGGTACGTCGTCCTCACCTTTCGCATCCGGCCGTGGAAGGAACGGTAGGCCTCACCGAACCTGTCCTTAAAGAGGGCGACCGCACCGAAGGAGAGTATCTCGTAGATGTAGGGGAAGGTGAAGACGGTTGAGAGGGTGTAGTTCATCCTCCGGTTCTCCAGACTGGTGTCGTATATGGCCCACCACGACTTGTAGGAGAACTGGCCCCATACGATGCTGTAGGGCAGGACGGCTAAGATGATCGTAAAGGGTAGGACGGGGTTCAGGCGGAACAGGACGATGGAGATGCCGGATACGGTCAGGAAGGACTTCAGGATGTGGGAGAAGGTCCAGAGGAAGCTCGCCGGGGCGTACCTCGCCATGCTCTTGATGACCTCCAGACGGTTGTGTACGTCGGGGGACTCAAGCTGCTCCACGTTCCGAAACTCTTCCAGCTTTGAGAAGATCCTCTCCGCCATGTAGTTGGAGAACTTCTCGGTAAGATTGCCGCTGATATACGCGTTCAGGGGGTACGTGATGCTGTCCATAAACAGGAGTAAGGCGACGGCTACGATCAGGAGGGTGGTACTCCGGAGGACTTCCCCTTCGCTTATGAGCTGGACTACGAAGCCGGGTGCAAGGCCCGAGGGTAGCATCAGCCCCAGGAACATCAGGACCTCAAGGGGGGCTATTTTGAAAAGCAAAACAAAGTTGCGTAAAGCTACCTTCAGACTTTGCATAGGACGGCTTTACCCCGTTATCTTAGGTTTCGGGCCGACCTCTGCAGCCCGATTTCCCCACCTGCGCGTTGTATGCGGCGACACTTACGACGTCGCCGATTTCGCTGACTAAGGGAAGATTGAAGGAAGATATTTTAACTACGGTGGGGTTGCTCATCTTATAATCCTCCCGGTTGTGGCTGTCCCCGGCACCGGGGGACGACGACCCTCCGTCCTGGGTCGGTGCCACCCTTG
>WGAN01000194.1 GCA_015494805.1 Caldifarciminota bacterium | reverse complement strand
GTGTGGGGGTGTGGGGGAACTACCGGGGGTTCTCCCCGTTCTTCATTTACTCCAAAGATAGGAAGGACGCCGTCGTGGATACGGCGGGAAGGCCCCTCTTCTATTACGGCTCGGAGTTCGTCCCCTCCATATACAGGGACAGGATAGACGAGGAGATAGTGGGGGGCGGTCTGAACTACATCCGGGACAACGGCCTCGGTCTGGGCTTTATGCTCTTCCAGATACGCTACGGTGAGCCTTTCAGCAACGACTGGGGAAGTGTAGCCGTACCCTTCTACTCCAGCACCTTCAACGGCGGGTGGAAGTACGACCCGTCCTTCCGGATAGATACGGGGAGGGTCCACCGTTTCGCCGGCATAACCTACAGCGCCGTCGTCGGGGACTTCGTCCTCCGCGGCGATTTGGCCACCAACCTACGCCATCTCAAACCTTCCGCCCTCATCGTCGCCCGGTACGTTGGCGAGACCAGGAGTCTGGACTTCGTCTATCGCAACTACGACCCCACCTACTGGAACCCCTACGCCCGCCCCTTCAAGGAGGACAACCGCTTTGAGAGGACGGACTTCCGCTACTCCTACCGCCTCCTTGACCCCCTCGCCACCAACGTAGCTGACCTGCCCCTGCCCAAACCGGAGGAGGGTTTCTTCTTCCAGATGAGGGACAGGCTCTTCCAGGACATCCTCCTACCGAGGGTGTACCTTGACTTCTGGAAGGACAAGACGGACGGTATGTGGAACCGCCGTCTCCACGCCGAGGTGGAGTGGAGGGTGGTGTGGGCGCTCCGTCTCCGACTCTGGAGGCGTTGGTTGGAGAGGACGGATATGAGGTACGGCCGAAACTTCAAGAGTAAGTCCGTTGAAACCGCCCTCCGGACCTTCATAATAACCGACGCCCACGCCGTTCTTGGTATGGAGGTGAGATACTCCCAGTACAAGTCGGATAACACCAACGTACCTCCCGGTAGGGGTACCTTCTTCAGCTTCTTCTACAGTACTGATCTGCTTCGCGGCCTAAGGGTATATACCGGTTCAACCGTATGGACCAGCAACGGCTACTCCCTGTGGGTCTTTGAGGACGACGGCATAGACTTCCTGTACAACCGCGGCATAAAGACCTACGTCTCCGTCCGCAAGAGCATCCTCAAGAACGCGTACTTCCGGATAAAGCTCCGCTACAAGAAGCAGTACAACGACGGGAACGCCCTGATGTCGGCCAGCGGGGACCCCATAAACGTCGGCCTCGGAAAGTACGAGTACTTCACCACCTATGCGGATTTCGCCATTACCTTCTAAACTCCTCCTACTCGCCGCACTGCTACCCTCCTGTTCCCTACCCTTCGTATCCGGAAAGAGGGCGAAACCTCGGAAGGTTGCCCTCTCCGTCCCTCCCACCATCCTTGCCGAGATGGAGTTGGGAAGGATAAAGCTCCTCTACGACAACCGACCCGACTTCGTGGCCTACGGCACCTACACCATCACCTTCCTGTTCAACCGGGAGAGGGGTACCTTTAGGCTCTACAAGGTATCCGACACCATCTACGTTAAGATGGACGACGACCGTACGTACGTCATAAGGTGGGACTCGGTCGTATGCACGGACGTAGAGAACGGCCGGATGGACTTCAGGGGGGACACCGTAGTACTCTATTGGAACGGAAACGAGGTAAAGCTACTTGACGATAACCTCATAGCCTACAGGGGAAGGAGGGCCATCTTGAGGATGGAGGACTACTCCTACGATCCCATCCCCCATCCCCGCCGGATCGTCCTAAGGTCTATGGGAGCCAGCGTCGTCCTGGTTATAGACAGCATCGCACTCCTCAACCTACGGCGGTAGAATTGCAACCATGTACGAGAGTACGGGGAAGCTCCTGATAGTGATGGGGGTGGTTCTGGTGGTAATCGGCGCGCTTCTCCTCCTTGTACCGAAGTTCGGCCTCGGAAACCTACCCCTTGACCTCCACTTCCGCTGGGGGAACGCCGACGTCTACCTGCCCATCGGCACGTCCCTTCTCCTCTCCCTCCTCCTGACGCTCCTTCTGAACCTGATACTCTGGGTGATAGCATGGCTTACCAGAGGGTAATCTCCGAGAACCGCAAGGCCTACCACGACTACCACATAGAGGAGACCTACGAGGCGGGGATAGTCTTAGAGGGGTCGGAGGTCAAGTCGGTTAAGCTCGGTAGGGTGAGCATACAGGAGGCCTTCGTCAGGCCAAAGGACGGGGAACTCTACATCTACAACATGCACATCGCCCCCTACGATAAGACCGCCGTCTTTAAGCCCGACCCCAAGCGTCCGAGGAAGCTCCTCCTCCACCGGAGGGAGATAGACAGGATAATCGGCCGGATAACTATGAGGGGATACACGGCCGTACCCCTGAAGGTGATAAACAAGCGGGGCTGGATAAAGATTATCATCGGCCTGGCGAAGGGTAAGAGGAAGTACGAGAAGAGGGAGGCCATAAAGCGGAGGGATATGGAGAGGGCCATGAGGAGGGGTGAGTACTGATGGGAGAGGCCCTCGTCCTCTCCCCCAACCGATGGGACGGCATCCTTGACGTCGGCATCTTTAAGTTCGCCCGCTTCCTCCAAAAAATGGGCTACAGGGTGGAGCATGCCAACCTTGAGAACCCCATAACCTACCTCAAGGGGAAGGGCGGGATAACCCACCGTATGCTCCGCCCCCTCCCCAACCGCTGGATGAGGTGGAGGTGGCTCTGGTCCCTGACCTTCCACCTCCAACCCTACGGCGGACTCCGCAGGGAGTGGGACCTCCTCATGACGGACGCCTCCCCCCTGCTCTACTTCGCCAACAGGGTGAGGGCGAAGGTAAGGATATACAGGATGAACGACCACCTCGCAGGCTTTGGGGTCCCGGACGTGATAGTGGAGGAGGAGAGAAGGTTCATAGAGAGGAGCGACGTCATCCTCGTCGCCCACAGGAGGCTCCTGAAGGACGTACCCAAGGAGAAGGCCGTGTATCTGCCCAACCCCGTAGACCTCTCCCTCTTCCCCGTTGAGGGGGACTTTCCGGAGCCGGAGGACCTCAAACCCGTACCCCGTCCGAGGGTGATATACGTCGGTGCGATAGCAGAGTGGTTTGACTGGGAGACCCTAACCTACATAGCCCGCAACGTACCGGAGGTCTCCTTCGTCGTAGTCGGCCCCTTGAGGGCCTCCCCCCCGCCTCTACCCTCAAACGTCTTCCTCCTCGGCCCGAAGCCCCACGTTAAGGTCCACCTCTACCTCCGCCACTCCGACGCCGCCCTCATCCCCTTCAGGCTCTCCCCCCTGATAGAGGCGATGGACTTCCCCAACAAGGTCCTTGAGTACTTCGCCCTCGGCCT
>WGAN01000193.1 GCA_015494805.1 Caldifarciminota bacterium | reverse complement strand
TAGAGGTTAAGGAGAGGAGGATGGAGAGTAAGGGGGTATTTACCGTACTAAAGGGAGGGCTTGAGATGAAGGTTAAGGGTGAGGTGTATTCCGTCAGCGGCAGACTCGTCTTCAGAGGCGAGGGCAGGGTATCTCTGCCCACCGGTGTGTATTTCGTTAAGGTCAAGGATAGGGTGTTTAAGGTAGTGGTCAGGTAGGCTAAGCTAAAAGTCCCAGCCGAAGGACAGGATCCACCGCCCGCTATAGACCCTCTTGAGGTCCGTTGGGAAGGCGTAATCCACCCTCAAGGGGAAGTATCCGAGGTTGAAACGGAAACCGGCCCCGAAGTCTGCGAAGAGGTCCCAGAGGACGCCGTCCCTTATAGGTTGGAACTTGTTCAGGGGTATATCCTCGTCAAACCAGGCGTTTCCTATGTCCAAGAAGAGGAGCGCCCTTATGCCCCTAACCTCAAAGGGCAGGAAACCGAACTTGAGGCGGTCAAGGAAGGGGAACCGCAACTCGGAGTTGAACAGGACGAGGTTGTTGCCTATGAGGAACCGCACCGGTCTGTTGTTCTCGTCGTAGAAGAAGTAGAAGAGGTCGTAAGCCCTCACACCGTAAGGCCCCCCGGCGGTGAAGGCATCCCTATGTTTGCCAACGCTACGGGCGAGGACGAGGCGGTTCGCCCAGATGCTCCGGTGGGTTACCCTCTTGAAGAACATCCCCTCAAAGAAGGCCGTCCTGAAGTCCACCTGTGAGCCGGGGAGACTCGTCGCCCCTATCAACCTCCACCTTACGCCCTCCGTTGAGCCATAGTAGGTTAAGAGGACGTCGTCGTAGACCAGAGAGGCCGTAATATCGTACCCCTTAGGATAGGTGAATCTGGGCGATATGCACAGGTTGTAGCTAACGCAGTTGGGGTAGTAGTAGAGTAGGGAGTCCTCGTGAAACATTATCCAGGTGTTGTAGTGGGCGGAGAAGTACCCTTCTACCCTGAAGTACCGGGTAAACGGGTACTGGAGACCGACGTCGGCGGAAAGCCTCTTCTCGTATATGAAATGGGGAGGAGTGTACTTGAAGTTCCAGAGCTGGGAGAGGCCGAGGACCTTGTCCAGGCGCCCCTTGAAGTTGTACCACGTTATCACGAACTCGGAGTTGCTTATGTCCTGGGATTGGCCGAGAAGCTGGAGGAATATCCAGTTGTCTCCGGGGATGTCCGAGAGGAGCATGTAGAAGGCCCCGACCGTCCCGTAAAAGGAGGAGTATCCGAGGCTCCCGTAGGCCATGTCTATGCCGAGGGTGAAGCCCAGAGGCCTCTTAACTGCCCCAGCGATGAGGTTGGAGTCGGGCAGGGTATAACCCTCCTCCGCCTCCAGAGAAACCGCCCCCTTCTCATCCAAGGAGTAAGGGGCGAGGAAGACGTCCCATCCCCCCTCCCACATCATAGAGAAGACCACCCTACCGTTCTCGGCCACGTCCGGATGGGATAGCTCCGTGAAGTAATCGGTTAGCATATAAATGCTGTCCCCCCGCAGGAGGAACATATTCACCGCCCCCCTGTAGTCCGTCAGAAAGGCGATCCCGTCCTTCCACCTTATAGGGGAGCGGAGTATCCTCCGCCTGCCCCAGACGTACTCTATGTCGCCGGTATTGACGTTTACCTTGAAAATGGCGTAGGCACCTATTTCCCCCTTATCGTTCCTGTCGCTCACGTATATGACGGTGCTATCGTCGTACCAATAGGGGTCGTCCTCGCTCCACGGGTCGTTGGTCAGTTTGGAGAACACCCCTCGCCTTATGTCGTAGAGGTAGAGGTCGGGGACGCCGTTGGAGTACCCTACGAAGACCACCTTACCGCCGTCCGGGGATATGCGGGCGCCATGGGCGCCGTCCAAGAATTTCAGGGGGACCTTCTTGAGCCTCTTGAAGGTACGGATGTCGTAGATGTGGAGGAGGTCCGAGTACGTACCCTGCGATACGGTGACCAGCTTCCCGTCCTTAGATATGCTCAACGAGGGCTTTACGACGTGTAAGTTCTCAAAGTCCGGGGACCTCCCGGCCGAAAGGAGCTTCTTTATCTCCCTCGTAGCGAGGTCGGCGACGTATATCCCAATCCTCCCGCCCCTATCCGACACGAAGGCCACCTTGGAGCCGTCCGGTGATATGGCGGCACCGAGGTTGAGGAAGGAGTTGTCCCTACGACGGCTCGTCAGCTTCTTTATATCGTTGGGGAAGTTGAAGGTACCCATCGCCTTCAGGACCCTCTCCTTTATGTACATAGAAAACTCCTCGTCAATATCCACGAGGTCCTTGTGGGTGATACGGCGGAGGGCCTCCTGCACCTTACCGCCCAAGCCGTACCTTATGAAGTCCCGAACGGCCTCCTCCCCGTAGACGTCCTTTACGTAGTTGAAGAAGGCCTCACCGTAGCGATAGACTATGTACCCGGCGTAGTAGTCCATCTCCCGTAGAGGAGGGAGGGAGAGGTTTATGACCATATCCCGCATATAGGCCTCGGTGCGGACGCTCCACCCCTCCGACAGGAACTCGGCCATCCCCTCCACAAACCACAGCGGGGGAGGGGATGAGAACATAGATGACAGCCCCCTTGAGTAGGAGTACTGGAAGGCATGCACCAGCTCGTGCCGTAGGACGTGCCGGAACTCCGGATAGGATCCGGCGAAGGGGACCACTATCCTCCTCTTGAAGCTCTCCGTGAAGCCACCGACCCCCTCCGGTACGAGGTAAGGGGAGACGTTGGTCATCTCAAAGTCCTTGGGGGAGACGTATATGAGGACGGGAATCTTCTCCCCCTCGGTTATGGCTCCCGGAAAGTAGGGTTGGTACTCCTTGAAGGCCTCCTCAAGTACCCCAAGGGCGAACTCCGCCAGCCTCTCCCCACCCTGATAGTAATACACCTGAAAGTGCTTCCCGTCAAGGTAGCCCCAGCGGAGGTTCTTGTAATCCACCTTGTTGTACCCGTAGGACCACTGGCTTAGGAGCAGGACGAGCATCTAACCTCTCTTCTCTTTCTTGGCCTTGAGCCTCTTCAGACGGAACTTGTCCTCCCTCTCCCTGTCCTCAAGGACCTGACGGATGAACCTCATCTCGGCCTGAAGCTGGGGTATGACCCTCTGCTCAAGGGTGTTCACCCTCCGCGACGTCTTCCTTATCTCCTGTCCGATCCTCTTCATCTTGGCCTCAAGCGGCACCAACTCAAAGATCTTGGCCATAAGCCTCTCGTAGGCGGCTGCCGTCAGCTCAATGCGGGCGCTCACGCTTAGGAGGGTGTATCCCCTCTCTTTACTCCTCCTTACAACCCCCTCCGCCTTGAGGTTGGGGATCCTGACACCCCAGACCTTCTCCTCCTCCTTATACACCTTCAGCCTCCCGGCGCTGGAGAGGGCGGCCGACCTGACTGCCTCCGGGCCATCCTTACCGAGGGCCAAGGATAGGAAGGCTACGGCCTCACGGGCCGTGCGGTCAAGCTCCCTGTGGGCCTGCACTATAGGTTTCAGCATCTTCTGGAACTCCTTCATCAGGGCGTCCCTCTTCTTACGGAGGAGGTCCGCCCCCTGTCTGGCTATCTTCATCTGCCTCTTACGGATGAGGAGGTTCATACGGGTAGGACTGACCCTCTGCATAGTCGGTATTCTACTGCAGAACGCTACGGGGTAAATCGCCCCTTTAGAATCCCCCCTATGCGTATAGGAGTTATAGGCGGTTCCGGGTTCTACAACATTGAGGGGTACGATATCCTTGACAGGCGGCACATACGGAAGACCCCTTGGGGGGAGCCTTCGGCCGACTACATAATCGCCGGGAAGGACGGCTTTGAGTTCGTCTTCCTCGCCCGCCATGGCAAGAACCACGACATTCCCCCCCACCGCATACCCTACCGTGCCAACATATGGGGGTTCAGGCTGTTGGAGGTCGACCGGATCTTCGCCATCTCGGCCGTAGGGGCCGTAAACCCCGACCTTGAGGTGGGGGACATAGTCATACCGGACCAGCTCCTTGATATGACCCGCACCCGCGGCCAGATAACCTTCTACGAGGGCAAGTTCACCCCCGACGGCGAGTTTGAGCATCCGGGCAGGGGAAGAGACAGGGTGTACTACGCCCTGAAGGAGAAGAAGGTGGTGCATATAGACGTAACGGAGCCGTTTGACCCGCAGGGTAGGGACGTGGCCTTTGAGGTCCTGTCCGAGGCGGGCCTTGAGGTGATACCCAAGGGTACCTACGCTGCTATGGAGGGGCCGAGGCTGGAGACGGCGGCGGAGATCAGGGCGCTTCGGATCTTGGGGGCTGATCTGGTAGGCATGACGGCCGTACCGGAGGCCTTCCTCGCGAGGGAACTGGAGATGTGCTACACCCTCATAACGATAGTCACCAACATGGCCGCCGGCATATCCCCAACCAAGCTCACGACGGAGGAGGTTCTTCAGGTCTCCTCCAGTAGAAAGCAGCAGATCATAGACCTCATACACGAGATCGCCAAGCGACTACCGGAAGACCCTCCGCCGGAGTGCAGCGAAGCACTGAAGGGTACCATAATGTGAGGCGGGCATAGGAACCTGTCCGTCATTGCCCTTTTGGGGCGCTCTTTAGGTTTTAGTCGTTTTTGGAATAGGTGGAGGGATTTTCCTTAAGAGTTATACTGTGGGATGACAGCTTCTATACGGTCTCGTCAAACGGGAATAACGGTACTGTGATTTTTACGCACGCCTCTATCCTTAACTGCCTTCAATTTAAAACTTGCAGGATTTTAATGACTTATTACGAGTAATTATGTATTTTTGTAATTTTTGCGAAATTTTTTAAGTATTATCCAAATTTTATCTCAATCCAAAATGGAAAATTTATGTTGGGAAAACTATACCCTATGCGAATTGAATAGCAAACAGGCATCTTTATACCGTTTATAGAAATTTGATGGTTATATTTTTGATAATGTTCAGTTTCCTCATATTTCATCATAAAGACTATAATTCTATACCCATATAACAGTAGAAATTTACACACAAACGGACCTTGATTGATCTTATGTAATGTGCCGCGAATTTCATCCCGTTATCCCCGTAAAAATTTGGGGATTACACCGATAGGGGTATAGTTCGCCGGACGTCCAACGTCCCCTTATGGTAAATTTTGAACGGACAGCCAAGTGAGATTATGCCGATAGGAGGTGGGGAGCATCTCGTCCGCAGAATATCAAAATTTTAACGTATCCAAAAATGATACGACTTTAACGACCCCTTAAGCCGCTTGGAAAATCGCCGGCCACATTCCGACGTCGCATTTTCACCCGTAGCACAAGGCATTTCCGGTTCCTTATAAGGTATGTATTACCCTATCTACCTGAACCTAACCGAGTAGGTGCGGTCCCCAACCCTAACACCCCCAGCCACCACCCCGAAGACCGGAGCGTTGATGGAGCATCTACCCTCCGTAGATACCAAGGGGAAGGCTATAGGGCAGAGGCACACGCAGGCTACGGCGGGGCCATAGCACCCCACAGAGGACGGACTCCAAGGGACGTACGTCCTTACCCACCTCCTACCGTCCCACATCCTACCCCTTATCCCGCCGCCGTTCCCGTAGATGAGTAGAAGGGTGTCCCCGTAGCCGTAGAAGACTTGGATCCCCTTCGCCCCTTCCGGTGCGGGGAGGGTCCGGGTATCCGCCCCGACGAGGAGGAGGGAAGAGTCGGAGAGGAAGGAGAAGTAGGGCAAACCGTTCAGGCACCCCTTCCCACCGAAGGGTACCATCGGAACCTCCGAGAGGCCGAAGTTTCCTTCGTCGTCCAACCAAATCACCCCGGCGTCGCCGAAGTAGGCCACCCCTCGCCCACATATCAGGACGTCGCTTACGTACGTTGGGCCATCCACCCTACGGAGGGACAGGACGCCCTCCCCACCGACGAGGGCGTAGAACCCACCGTTTCCGTCCTCACCGACCACTAAGGCCCTCCCACCGATGGCCACCGCCTTCATCCACTTACCCCGTAGCACCTCCTTGAGGGTATCCCCCCAGAGGTAAAGGACGGTAGTACCGTCGTCCCACGAGACGAGGAGTTCCCTCTCCCCCAAGGGAACCCTACCGTAGTACCTGACCGGAGGCTCCGCCCTCCTCCCAGCAGTATCCCGTACGTGGGAAAGGGGGGTTAAGGTGTAGGGGTAAGGCTCAACGACGGTGTAGGTGGCCTCCTTTACGGTTCCTCCCACCCTCAACTCCACCCTTACCTCCTCCCCCCTCGCCCTGACCCTGACCGTCGCCGTTAGGGAGTCGCACCCTTCGTACCTTCCCACCTCACGCCCATTCACCTTAACCACCGCCTCAAACCGGTAGCATCCGGGGAACCTACCCCTCTCAACCGGCCCGTCCGGAAATCCGTAGACTATCTCCTTACGGAGTACCGGTCCCCTGTCATAGGCGAGGATGGATAGGGTGAAGGTGTCCGGGACGATGGCCCCATCCTCCGGATTCAGTATAACCACCTCCCTGTACGGCATCTCCAGGCTAAAGGAGGCGCAAGAGGACAGGAGGGGTAGGGGGAGGAGGTACCTCACCACGGAGCGGACCACCACGCCCCCCTGAAGCCGAACCCAAAGCTCACACCCGTGCGGATGTCCCTACCGGACGTCGGGAAGAAGGTTTGATACCTGACGGTTAGGAAAAGTAGGCCGAAGTCGTAGGCCTCCCGGCCGTAGTACCTTAGGAAGTTAAGCTCAAGGTTGCCGGAGAGGAGGAGGTTGTGGCCTGTGTCCAACCTGTGGGCGTAGCCGACGGAGAAACCGGGGGAGAATAGGGGAAGGTTGCTCCTCTTGAGCCTTTTGGAGTAGGGCATGAGCTGGTAGGTGAGGTAAAGGAGGCCATCCGTCGTCCCCCTCAACCCCCTTGGCGGCTCCTTGAAGAGGTTCCCGCCGATGGATACGTCCCCATGCCCTCCGGGGGCCTCAAAACCGAGGACGACGGTACCGATGACTTCGGGGGAGGTGAGGGTTGAGCCGTCTATATCCCCCCTTACAGCAAACGAGCAGGAGGATAGGAGAAGGAGGATAGGAAGCCACCTCATCCCATCGTGGGTATTTTATGGGGGGTAAAGTTGAAAACCTCCACCGGTTGCAAAGGGAAGTGCAACGGAGGAGTCATTGGTGCAGAATAAAGGCCATAGGGAGCATCCGAGTCTTCTGCCGGAATGGATTCCAACCCCTTATGTGGCTCTGTACGAATTTTGGTATTATTTCGGTAATACGGATTAAAATTAAAAATTGCTCTATTATAGCGGAGCAATAGGGTCCGCATTCTCGCTTCGCTCCGAAGCCCCCTTACAATCCCACTATGCGACTGATCTTCAACGAGAGGACCTGGAGGAAGTACCGGTACGACCACCACGCCAGGAACGTACGGGAGAACCCGGAGGCGTGGGAAGTCGCCAGGGACTACGGCCTTGACTCGTCCATCTGCTCCGTCATG
>WGAN01000192.1 GCA_015494805.1 Caldifarciminota bacterium | reverse complement strand
GACTTTGGACCCACTTCCAACGCCACGTGTGGGAGATGAAGACCGGGGAGGACGCCTTTCTCATCCTCGCCAAGGGGAAGCCCTACTGGATGTCCGGGAGCGACCCCTTCTGGATGGTGTTTGCCGCAAGGAAGGACTTGACTCTGAAGGAGCTGGACCGCTTCCTGCGGGACGTTTGGGTGGAGTGCTGTGGGCATATGAGCGCCTTCAAGATACGTAGCACCTACTACTACAGCCATCCGGGTCCGGGCGAAAGGTCTATGGACGTCCCCCTCTCCGATGTACTACGGCCCAACTCGGATTTCCGATACGAGTACGACTTCGGTACCCCCACCTACGTGAGCCTCTACGTCCTCGGCTCCGTTAAGGCTCCCCTCCGGAGGGACGGCGTATCCATCGTCGGCCAGAACGACCCTCCCACCTTCACCTGTGAGGTGTGCGGTCAGAGGCCGGCCAAGTACTTCCACATATACAGGGAGAAGTTCATCTGTGAGGAGTGCTACGACGCGGATGAGATGGAGGACGAGGTCCTCCCCGTGGTCAACTCCCCCCGTCTCGGCGTGTGCGCCTACGAGGGACCCGCGATAGACCCCAAGGAGTACAGGATAGTTGAGCTTTGAGAGGGGGCCTCAAGGCCCCCCTTCGTCCGTTGGGGCATCCTTAGAATCTCCGGTATGAAGGAGAAGTTGAGGTTCAACTTTCGGAGACTCTACGCCTCCTATCCGAGGTCCGTCGTCGTGGCCACGTCCTACGATGGGGAGAGGAAGGCCGCCCTTAGCCTCGTCTGGCACACCCCCCTATCCTTCAACCCGCCCATCTACTCCATCTCCGTCGCACCCAAACGCTTCAGCCACGACGTGATCCTACGCGCCCTCACCTTCGCCGTCCACTTCTTCCCCTACGAGAGGGCGGACCTGGTTGAACGTATAGGTACGGTTAGCGGCAGGGACACCGACAAGTTCAACACCCTTGGCCTCTCACACTTCATGTCCCCCCTCCAGAACCCCATAATAGAGGGGGCGTACCTCGTCCTGGACTGCGAGTATATGGACCACATTCTCGTCGGGGACCACACCCTGATATGGGGGGAGGTCAAGAGGGTGTATTACGACCCCCACGCCGTTGAGGTTGGAGAGGACGACGGCCTGGAGCTGAAGGCGGTACGACCCACCCTTTACCTCGGAAGGGGCAGGTACGCCACAATAGACCTCTCCTCCCTGAAGAAGATGAGGTCTTAGAGGAACTCCGCCATCACCTTAAGGGTCTCTATCGCCGCCCTGTCCCACGTGAAGTTTTCGGCGAACCTCCGGGCGTTTCGGGATAGGGTCTCCCTAAGGGACCGGTCTTGCAGGATTTGAAGCACCTTGGAGGCTGCCCCCTCCACGTCTCCGTACTCCACCAAGAAGCCGTTGTACCCGTCTCGCACCGAGTCCTTCATACCGTGGACCCGGAAACCCACTACCGGGGTACCGCTGGAGAAGGCCTCCATATTCACCAGACCCCACCCCTCCTTGGAGGAGGTGTTCAGGACCACCCACGACTTGGCCATTACCTCCGCCTTGACCTCCTCCGGGACGAAGCCGAGGAAGTCCACCGGTACCCCCATCTTTGACGCCAGCCGTTTGACGCTCTCAAGGTAGGGACCCTTCCCCGCCATCAGGAAGCGGGCTTCCGGTAACCTCCTACGTACGAGGGCGAATATCCTTACGGCGAGGTCGGGCCTCTTGTACCTCCTGAAGCGGTTGAGGTACAGGACGGTGGGCTGGACGTACTTGGGCATAGGGCGGAAGAACTCAACGTCTATGCCGTTGTATATCACCCTGACGTTCCCCTCCGGCACCCCTCCCTTGACGAGGTCCTCCTTGGTACTCTCCGATACGACTATGAAGGGCCAGGACCTGTAGAGGCGGGGGATCAGCCTCTCCTGCAGGTAAACGTAGGTGGCGGCGAGGGGATTGGTCTCCTCGTATATGGTCCCGCCGAAGAGGTGGTGGAGAATGGCCATCTTCTTGGGTGTCCGGCTGTAGAACATGGTGTAGAAGGGAAGCTTGTTTAAGTCCTCAACGAGGAGGTCAAAGCGGTACCGGTCCTCAAGCCTCCGCAGGGCGAAAGGTACGAAGAAGTTGAAGGTGGGGCGGCTTCCTACGCGGTGGATACGGACTCCCTCCAGCTCCTCGTACCTCCTTGCCCCCTTGAAGCCGCAGGAGAGGACGTGAACCTCAACCCCCCTAAGGGCTATGCGGGTGAAGACCTCCTTCAGATGGACCTCCGCCCCCCCCGCCATCGGGTGCTTCCAGTCCTGCCAGTTTATGACGAGGATACGCACCGCCCTACCTCCCGCAGAAGGTCGTCTCCGCCTTGCCTGCGTACCTCACCGATGGAGGACGGAAGACGGGCCGGAAGACGTGGAGGCACCCGTCCATATCCTCAACCAAGAGGACAAAACCGTAGAAGGAGGAGTAGAGGTTCACGGCGGTTATGTCCCGGTAGTAGGTGTAGGAACCCCGCCGCACGTCCACCGTAAGGATGCCGTTGGAGCCGAGGGCGACGTGGAGTAGGCCGTGGGCGTAGGTGGATGAGAGCGGTCTGGAGGGGGTCTTTAAGGTCAACACCGTATCTTTCCCATCCATCAACCTCAAGCCCCAGAGGTAGATTATTAGGGTGCGGTCCTCCTCAAGGGGAACGACGTCCGTAGCCCCCTCGTATATGCCCGTATCAGGGACGCACTCCAATTCGTAATCGTACCAACAGGAGGCGATGGGGTAGTCGTACCGTATGACCGTATCCGCATCCTTGAGGAGCTGGGTATCCACCGCCGCAAACATCTTAACCTCCCTCCCTTCCGGGGTTATGAAGAGGACCCCCACATTCATATAGGTCGTCATCAGGGTCCTTGGGTTGCAACCGGGGAAGGTCTTTATCTCCACGGCCGTACCGCTCTCGGAGACCTCGTACAGGTGGCAGGTGCTGTCCCCGGAGGTGAAAAGGCGTCTCGGAGGGACGAAGTAGAAGTCGTAGGCCCTCTCCTTCAGTTTGACCAGGAGCCTCTCTCTAAGCCTGTAGGTGGCAGGGTCGTACTCCAACATCGTCCAGTACGGCCGGGTGGCGTAGTTCCAGTAGAAACCGTACTCCGCCCCCTTCATAGGGTTGCGGTAGAACTTCTGGGCTATCACTAAGAGTAGAGGGACCATAGCGGTACGAGGGCGAGGGCCGGGAGGGTATCTGCGGTGGGAAAATCGGTCAGGTGGAGGAGGTTGAGGCCTATGAGGACGAGGATAAGCCCTCCGGTGCCGTTGAGGACGGAGAGGTCGGGAGTCCCTCCACCGAAGGCGAGGGTCACCAGTTCCATCCCCCCTTGGATGATCAGGAGGAGGAGGGCGGAGAGGGCGACGGACGGGCCGAAGGTGGCCCCGAAGACCACGGAGACGGTGCCATCCAGGAGGGACTTTACGAGGAGGATGGAGGGGTCCCCCAGGGCGTCCCTTATGGAGCCGAGGACGGTCATAGGCCCCGTGCAGAACAGGACGACGGCCGCCACCACACCGCCGGAGGAGACGAGGGAGCGAAGCCGGGCGTCCAAACCCAAGAGGTAGCCGATTAGGTACCCCGCCAAGAGGGTGAATCCCCCCTTCAGGACGTCCCCCTCTACGAGCATACGGATGGCCATACCGAGGGTGAGGACGCCCAACACCCCCTGGAGGTTCCCCCTCAACCTTTCGGGGAACACCCTACCTACCCCACTGCCGATGAGGCTGCCGACCAAGACGGCCCCGGCGTTTATCAGCGTGCCTACTAAAGGCACTTTAGAAGATGTTCACCGCCCTATACACCCACAGCCTCGCGACGTACGAGCCTCCCGTTATTTTCAGTAGCTGGTAATCCGGTACCGTACCCTGTAGGTAGAGGTTGAGGGGCGACGGGCGAGACCAACCGGTACTCTGCAGGCGGGGACCGGCCTGGAAGTACCCGAAGGTTATGCCGATGTCGGCTATGTCGGCGTAGGTGAACTTGATGGCGACGTCGGCCTCCGCACCGAGGTAGGGGTCCACACCGGGAGGGGAGGCGGCCTCGGCGTACGCGAAGCCGTCAAACCTTATTACCATAGACTGCTGGACGGGGAAGGCCTTATATACGACGTTCAGGTTGGCGGCGACGAAGTTGGTGGGGTTCAGGAAGTATATGCTCCTCCAGTTGTCCGGCCTGTAGTTCCACGTGAAGACCTCACCCATACCGGTCCAGTGGGTCCAGTTGCTGAAAGCGTAGACGCCGGCCGTCCGGGGCATAGGGGAGATCCAAGCCTCGTACATACCGTCGGTGCTGGGGTTGTCTCCGCTGAAGGTGAAGAAGGAGACGCCACCCGTAACCTGGTCCGTGAAGTCGTAGTTGGCCCTTATGCCTATGGCGTAGGCGTTGAGGTTTAAACGTCCTTCACCCACTATATCGTATATCTGGGCGGAGAAGTCCCCGTAGGTACTGGGACGGGAGTCCCATATCCCCGTCATATAACCCAGCTCGGCGTCCATGTAGAAGTTCCCGATGGGTCCGATGGCGATGTAGCCACCGAGGTAGTAGGGGTTGAAGCCACTACCTACGAGCCTCTGCTCGCTCATCATAGCAGCGTAGATGTAGAACTCGTAGTTGTCCCTCGGACCCTTCTTCCTCTCAAGGAATACCGCCCAGGTCTCAAGGTCGTACCTCGTGCTTATCCACTTGTATGCTATCTCGTTCTCGTCCGCGTTGTAATAGGCGAAGGGATAGTAGAACTTCTCAACCTGACGGGCGCCGCTCTCGTTGCTCTTAACGTACAGCAGATCCAGGTACCACTCCCAGGCGGGGCTGAACCTGTAGCCGAGGCGGACGGCGTTAGCCCCGAAGCCGTGGTAATCGCCGAAGGCCAGACCCTGACCGAAGTTTATCAGCTGGCGGCCTATCCTGACTACCCCCTGCCCACCTATGGGGGTGACGAAGGTGTCCAACTGTACGTAGGCCTCGGAGACGCCAACGGGCAGGCCCCTGATGTCGCTGGTGGCCTCCCCGGAGTACATTCCGGCTATACCGATGGTGAACTTGTTGGCGAAACTGACGGAGGCCCCGGCCCTGGCCCGGAGGACGTTGAGCAGGTCCCCGGTGCCGGGTATAGCGTACCCCACCAGATCCGGAACGGGCTGACCTATCAGGACGGTTGATCCGAAGACCTCCATGTAGGCCTGTAGCCTCGTCGGTTGCTCCTCCCTGTATATATCTTGAGCGGCCAAGACAGCTGGGAAGAAGAGCAAAAGGAACTTCCGCATAGTGTTTATTATAGCCTTGATAAGGGGGAGAGGGGCGAAGAGGTGCTACGGGTTAAACCTCTACAAGATATTTGAGCTATCGGTTTGGAAACCCAAAAATATACGGAAAATTTTCAATTTTGTGCATAACTTGCCTATCCGGGCAGAATCATAAACTAAACGGGGCCGCGTCCGAACGGCGCAGAGGGGGAAGAAGACGGACTACGGCAGGTTTTTCAGACCTACCAGCCAGTAACCCCTCCACTTCAGGACACGGCCCACCTCTTATTCTAAGGCCGAAAGCCAGTAGAAGGTACCCAGGACGTCCATAACCGTGGGGTCAAAGCCCACGACCTGTAAGGTCAATGGGTCCTTGGGGTCGCCTACGGAGTAGGCCGTGGGGGATGCGGCGATCACGACGAGGCGGGTGTCCGGCTTGACCTTCCTCCTGTACCTAGACAGGGTTTGGGCGGGATGCTCATCCCCCGCCCAGGTCTCCTCGTCCGTGAAGATGACTATCATATCGTACTCCCTACCCTTCTCCAAGGCCCACTCTATGGGGACGGAGACGTCCGTACCGCCGGAGGATACGGGGATAGACAGGAGTTCGGATAGGGTGAGGGACGGGGAGAACCTCTCGGTGGTTTCCCAATCTACGTACATATCAAAGGCGAGGAAGTCCATACGGGGTTCCCTTTGGGCCATGACCCACGCGAGGGTTATCCCAAGTTGCCACAGGCGGGTGTGATAGGCGGAAACGTACCAGTTCATAGAACCGGAGACGTCAAGGGCGAAGAGCAGCTTCAGGCCGAGGGGGGTGCGGGAGGCGGCGCTCCGTATGACGGCCTCCTCCAAGGCGTTGATGATGCTCCGGGGGATGCCATCCTCATCGGAGAGGGAGACGTAGGCGAGCAGGGGGTACAGGGGGTTAGGTTTGAGCCTCTCGGCTCCAGAGCGTATCCTCTCGGCTATCTCCATCTCCCGCGTCCGTAGTATCCCCCGCCTGTGGAGGTTGAAGAGGTTCCGTAGGAGGGCGACGTAGGGCATGGAGTCGGTTAGGGCATCCCAGACCTCATCGTATCGCAGGTAGCGTCCGGGTACGAACTCCCTGACTACGGCGTTATCTCGGATGTACCGGGCCACGTCCGACGGAGACATATCCCCTTCCCTCAAACGGAGAAAGGCCCGGACATAGGGGTTCCGGGTGAGGAGACCGGTCTCTATATGCCGCTTCCTCCTCCTGGGGTAGTCGGATACGAACCGGTAGAACTCGCTCCTCCAAGGGTTTTCGGGCTTCGGATGGGCCAGGCGTAGGACGTCCCACATAGCGAAACCCTCCCTGCGGAGGTACTTCAGGACCTGGTAGGCGAGGCGCTCATCGTCTTGGGATGAGAACCACCGCCTTATGGCCCTACGGACGTGTCGCAGGAGGCTCGCCCTTCCCCTTAGGTACCTGTAGTATCTCATAAAGAGCAGGAGGTGGTAGCCCGTCCTGACCACCACCGGGAACACCTCCTCTGCTAACCTCCTCCCCTCCGTGTCCGGGGACAGGAAGAGGGCGGCGAGGGTGAAGAGTAGAGGATCCCACTTGTAGGCCCGGTTGTTGCGGGCGACCTCTTCTAACAGCTTGGCCACCTCGCGGGGATGGGAATTTACGACCTTTAGGGCGTTGGCGACGTTCTCCTTCGTCATCTCGTAGGCGGTGGCGTAGTACGTACCGGAGAAGGTGCCGAGGATCAGGAACCTCTCTAACTGGCGTAGGGGGGAGATCTTGAAGCCGTAGCCTCCCGCCCTGTTCTGCACCATCTCCCTCTCCCGACCTGGGATGGGTTCCCCTTGAGGGGTCCTTCCCTCTTCCAAGATACGATCCAAACGCATTTTTTACCCCCAGACAGCATTCTAAGGCCGAAGCGTTTTTAAAGTCCGGTTAGACCTTTGCTCACATAGAGCCGATAGAATGTCTCACTTTTACATAAATACGTTGAAAAGTGCGACAGGCCGATATGGGGTACGGCAGTGAAAGGCGATGGTCCCTAACGGCGCCGGAAACGGCTCTCTTTCAAAGAGAGTCAAACCTCACCCCATCTATGAGGTAAATGGCCAATCCGAGGTCAGGATCTTGACGCCTGCGATACGATAAACTTCGTTTCAACGGCGCCTCGGAGACTACAGCTCCCATATCTGCCGCCGTGGTAAGGGAAGACGGCTCCCTCTCGCATATCATACTATCTGTTAAAGTTGAAAATGGGGCCGAAAGTCCAAAAATTAAAATGAAATTTTAATAATTTTGCTTATTTGCAAAATTTTGCCAAAATCCAAAACTGAACTCCTCCGTTAGTCCCAAGCTTTCTCCTCGTAAATTATGAAGGATGTACGCTGTTCATCAGGACCTTATGAGAAATAATATTAAGACCGATGAGGGATAATCTATGTGTAATCGTGTTATCGGTCCTATGGGTGCCGATGTAAGTTTTTAGAGGTCAGACCTAATGGAATCGGGACATCCCTAACCGCCCTAACCTTTCCCGTTTACTGAACCTTGCCTGTGTGCTTCTACCCACGAGTCGTATGCGGGAAGGAAGGGACACCGTCAGGCTTTGTCTCCTTTCCAGACTATAATACCCACTTCATGCACATCCCCATAGCAAAGGTGGAGGTCGCCGTTCCCAAAGGGAAATGGAGGGAGCTTTTGGATGCCCTTAGCTACTGGGGGAACTTCCACGTGGAGGAGTACGACGGTGAGCATAGGTTCCCCTTGACGGAAGAGGAGGAGGAGGAGAGGAGGAAGGCCCGGAGGGTTCTAAGTATGATCTCGGAGGTGGAGAGCCTCCTCGGTCCGGTTGAGGAGTCTCCGGTGGCCGTTTCTTTGGATTACGACGGGGTTAAGGCCGTAAGGGACGAGGTCGTCGCCATAGGTAAGGAGTTGATCCGCCTTCGGGAGGAGATGAAGAGGCTCTCCGACTACCTCCTCCTCTCGGAGGTCATAACCGGTGGCCATTCCGGAGAAGTGGTCGGGGTGGTCCTCTCCCGCAGCGAGATTGGGGCCAAATCCCTCCTGACGGAACTCGTCCAGAAGGAGGGCTATCCGTACAGCGAGGTGGTGGTAGGAGACAGAGTCTTGGTAGTGGTGCAGGTACCGGAGGGAAAGGCCGAGGGGTTCAAGGAGCAGCTCCAGAGGAAGGGTTTCACCATCCTCAAGCCACCCAAGGGGTACGCCTCCCTTGAGGAGGTAAGGAGGGCCTTGAAGGAGAAACTCCCTGCTAAGATAAGGGAGCTGGAGGACCGTTTGAGGGAGTTGAGGGACAGGTACCTATCCTTCCTCAAGGGTCAGAAGTTCGTAGCCAGGGACATCATAAACGTCCTAAGGATAAAGGAGAGGAGCTTCTCCGCCTCCCGATTCCTCGCCTTTCTAAAGGGGTGGATTCCCAAGGAGAAGCTCGGAGAACTCCGTACCCTCCTCCACAGGATAGACCCCGGAGCCTTCCTGAAGGCCGAGGAGCCGAAGGTGGAGGAGTACGAGAGGGTACCCGTCGCCCTTAAAAACACCCCTCCCCTATCGTGGTTCCAGAGCCTCCTTGACATCTACGCCCCTCCCATATACAAGACCTTTGACCCCACGGTTATGATAGCCGTCTTCTTCCCCATATACTACGGCTTTATGCTCGGAGACGCCGGGTACGGCCTCGTGGGGATGTTCCTCTTCTGGATGCTCGCCCAGGTCAGCAAACCTGGAAGCGACGCGAGGAACCTGTCTCTGGTGTATTTCATAAACTCCTTTATGGCCGTCCTCTTTGGCCTCCTCTTTGGCGAGATATTCGGAGACTGGGGCATAAAGATGGGCATAATAAAGCCCCTCTTCCACAGGACCCACAACGGTATGGACCTGCTCTTTATAGCCATAGGCTTCGGCTTCCTCCAGGTCCTCTTGAGTATGCTCATAGGGGTCTGGAACTACCTCGTCCTCAAACACCGGGAACACGCCCTCTTTGAGCTGGGTCGCTTCTTCGCCATCCTCGGCATCCTCCTAATGATCGTTCCCAACCTCAAGGCCATAGGCATAGACAGGCCTTGGCTTTCCTCCATCTCCGCCCTCGCCTCCCCCCTGACCATCGTCGGGGCAGTCTCCTTCGTACTGGGGGCCATACTCGTCTTCATCGGTGAGAGTAAATCCGGCGGCTTTGTGAAGGGTATGGTGGGGCAGATTGAGATCTTCTCCGCCTTCGGGAACGTCCTCTCCTACGCCCGTTTGGCTGCTGTGGGTCTGGCCTCCGCTATCCTTGCGGAGATAGCCAACCACTTCGCCGATATAGTGCCTCTGCCAATCTTCGCCATAACCGTCGTGGTGGCCTTCCACGCCCTCGCCTTCATCCTGGGGATAGTGGACCCCACCATTCAGGGGATGCGACTTCAGTTCGTGGAGGCCTTTACCAAGTTCTTCCTGCCAGCGAGCAGGATTTTTAACCCTATAAGAAAAGGAGGTAGAATATGAAGAGGATCCTTGCAACTTTCTTCAGCGTAACGCTTCTGCTGATGTTCAGCGTTGGCTTCCTGATGGCCGCCGAGGCCGGTAGCGGTAAGGGTTGGGCGGTCTACATAGGCTCCGGTCTGGCTATGGGTCTCTCCGCCCTCGCCACCGGGTACGCGCAGGCCAAGATAGGTGCCGCCGGTGCCGGCGCCCTCGCCGAGGACAAGAGCCTACAGACCCCCATCCTGATCCTCCTCGCCCTGCCGGAGACGATCGTGATACTCGGGTTCGTCATAGCCTTCCTAATCCTGATTTTCTAAGCGTGGCCTTGAAAGAACTCGTAGAGAGGGAGGTCCGCCAAACGGCCGAAAGGCTCCTCAAAGAGGCCTACGAGCGGGCCTCCCGCATACTGAACAAGGCGGAGATAGAGGCCGACGACATCCTGCGGGAGCATCGGCCGCTGGCCCACAGCGTCTATACCCAGAGCTATCACTCCTTCCTGTCCGACTACTACAGCGAGGCGAAGGCCAAGATCCTCTCTGCCCAGATGGAGATCCTCCGAGAGGCGAGGCAGAAGGCCCTCGGCGAGCTTATGGAGGTGGTGAAGGACCGCAAGAGGTACAGGGACGTCCTCAAGCGGCTCGTTGAGGAGACCCTGGCCTACGTCGGAGAGGACGCCGTCGTCTACGCCAATCCGAGGGACGTGGACCTCGTAAAGGATGTCCTGAAGGAGCTTCCCCAGGAGTGGGTGATGAAACCGCCCGGAGACGTCCATATGTGGGACGTAGACGTGGCCAAGTGGGAGGTGGTGGCGGACGAGAACGTCTGGGCCGGCGTAGTCGTTAGGGACAGGGGCCGGAACTTCATCCTCAACAACGACCTATCCGTTAGGCTGGAGAGGGCCTACCAGTCCCTCCTTGAGGAGTTCCGTAAAGAGGTAGAGTACGTTGAGGAGAGAGTTTGAGGCCCTAAGGGAGGAGATAGGTAGGGCCGTCGTAGGCTTTGATAAGGTGATAGAGAGGCTGGCCGTCTCCATAATAACCGACGGCCACGTCCTCATCGTGGGGGTTCCGGGGTTGGCCAAGACCCTCGTCGTAAGGGCCTTCTCCCGGGCCCTCGGTCTATCCTTCAACCGCATCCAGTTCACCCCGGACCTGATGCCCACGGACATAACGGGGACGGAGATACTGCGGGGGGAGGAGTTCGTCTTCGTAAAGGGGCCGGTGTTTGCCAACGTGGTACTCGCGGACGAGATAAACCGCGCCCCACCCAAGACCCAGGCCGCCCTCTTAGAGGTGATGCAGGAGAGGAGGGTGACCTACGCCGGTAAGACCTACGAGGTTCCCCGTCCCTTCTTCGTCCTCGCCACCCAGAACCCCATAGAGCAGGAGGGTACCTACCCCCTGCCGGAGGCCCAACTTGACCGCTTCATAATGGAGATAGACATAACCTACCCCTCCTACGAGGACGAGGTGAAGATAGCCCTCCTCAAGGGTTTCGCCGCCTTGGACGAGATCCGGAAGGTGATGGGTAGGGAGGACATTCTGCGGTTCCAGAAGGAGGCGGCGGAACTGCCGGTGCCGGACCACGTCGTTGAGTACGCCGTCAGGCTCGTTAGGAACACCCGTCCGGTTGAAGAGGGGGCGCCCAAGGTGGTGAAGGAGTTCGTCAGGTACGGGGCGGGGCCGAGGGCCTCCCAGTTCTTGGTATGGGCAGCCCGCTCTCTGGCGTACATCAGGGACAAGGCCGTACCCACAACCGAGGAAGTTAAGGAGCTGTTCTACGACGTCCTCAAGCACAGGGTCATACTCCACTTCAGGGCGGAGGCCGAGGGTGTGAAGGTGGGGGACGTCCTCAAAGAGGTCCTCAAATCAACCCCGGTCAAGGGTCGCTAAGTTCCGATTATACCCCTTAGAGCCGTAGGTGTGGGACGTAGTCGTCGGGGGTGCGACGACTAACCTCCACGGGGGTGTGGTCCATCTATAAACTGTTGGCCTATGATCAGGAGGGAGCACGTGCTTGAGAACCTTTTAAATCTTGGCAATAACCGTACCCAGTGGATGGTGTACGAGATTATGGACTCTTACCCCAACGTCAACCTGAAGGACCTCGCCAAGCACCTTTTCGTCCCCCTCCGGGAGTTGAGGGACACCGCCCGCCTTCTGGAGAGTTGGGGGTGGCTGAAGCCCTACGGGAGGGACAAGTATTACGTGGTCCTGGACTACGGCCTCGTTGAGGAGATAAAGGAGGCCCTAAGGCGCCGGGTGATGAAGCCCTGGAAGCCGGAGGACTACGAGGACTTCTATCACGACCTAACGCGGGAGGAGAGGAGGCTCTTGAATCGCATAATCTACTCCTCCGGTAAGGTTAGCATACGTACCCTTATGGGGATGATGAAGGGGGAGGGGTTCTTCAAGGTGGCCTCCCTTGAGAGGAAGCTCCGGAACTTCTGCTACGATAGGGGTCTGGCCCTGCCCCTCAAGAGGAGCAAGAAGTTCATCAACCTCGGCGTAGGTAGGACGCAGGCGGAGTACGTGGTGGATAGGAGCTTTCAGGACAGTATGAGGAGCGTCGTCCGCAGGTAAGGCCGTATAATGCCTCCCTTGAGGATAGGGGAGGCGATAGAGCGTTTGAGGAAATGGCGGAAACGGTTTGATGTCTATTTGGTCGGTGGGGCGGTCAGGGACCTCCTCCTCTACGGTGAGGGGAAGAGGTTGGAAGACTACGACCTCGTCCTCATTGGGGACAGGGGAACCCTGAAAGGTATCGTTGAACTCCTGACGGGGGAGGGGGGGAGGCTGAAGAAGTTCAGTAAGTTCGGGACGGCGGAGTTGGAGTACGGAGGGGCTAACTTGGACGTTGCCCTCGCCCGTAGGGAGAGGTACGCCTATCCGGGGGCCTTACCGGAAGTTTCCTTCACCGGTAGACTTGAGGAGGATTCGCTGCGGCGGGACTTCACCGTCAACGCCCTATACCACGACGGCGTCAGGGTTATAGACTTCCACGGTGGGCTTGAGGACCTAAGGGGGAGGGTACTCCGGCCCCTCGCACCCTTCGGGGACGACCCCACCCGCGGCTTGAGGGGGGTACGGTACAGGCACAAGCTCCACTTCTCCTATCACCCCTCCTTCTACAGGGCGGTGGAGGAGGCATCGTGCTACGTCAGGAACGTCTCCCCCCAGAGGGTCATAAACGAGCTGCGACTGATCGCCCTGCTCCGCAAGGACGCCTTCCTAAGGGCATTAAGGGACGCAGTGCGTTTCAACCTCCTGCGCACCGTCCTGAAGGGCGGGGCAGAGATACCGAAGAGGGCCTACGTCGGCAGGAGGAGAGAGGAGAGGTGGGTTATACCCCTTTACCCCTACCTCCGCAGGGACCTACCCCTCACCAAGGAAGAGAGGAGGGCAATTGAGGTTGGAGAAAGGGTGGGCATATCCGACCTCGTAGAGGCCCATCTTAAGATGAGTCGTTGGAGCGACCTCCGGATTCTGACGTATATGACCTGGTGGGCTACGGAGGGGGAGGTGAAGCTCCTGAAGGCCTACTTGAGGGTACGGGCCAAGGTCAAGGTGCGGATGTATCCCCTTGAGGAGCGGATGAGGACGGCGAAGGAGTCCCTAAAGAGGCTGGGGCTGGAGGGGGAACCACCGAGGGAGTGCCTTGAGGAGCCTCCAACACCTCAGGAGCGCCAGCCCTACAGGTTGAGGTGCGAGGGGCGGATAATGGAGGAGTACCGGAGGCGTCTCACCTCTCTATGACCTTCCTCCACCTCCCGCCTTTTCTGATGAAACGCACCCCCTTACCGCCGGAGACCCTCCTACCGGAGGCGTCGTAGGTCGCACCGTCGTCCCTGGGCGCTTCAACGTGTGCATCCTCGTCGGCCGATAAGTCCCCTCCCTCGCCGAGGACTCCACAACTGCCGTCGTTCGTGGAGGAGTCGTAGAGGACGTCCCTGCCATCGCTACATCCGTCGCACTCTATGAACACCTCTACGCACCCGTCGTTGTCCGCGTCGCCGATGGCGAAGCCGTCCCCGTACCCGCTAAAGGCCCTCAAAATCGCACCGCTGGACGAGAGCAGGTAGGCGTAGTTGGACGACCATGCCGAAGGCTCGGCCAGGACGAGGATCTCTATGCCGTAGGAGGAGGGGAGGAGATCCGCCAGACCTATCGCCCCGTAGGGGTATATGCCGCGCGGGAGGGTATCAACCCAGTCGGCGGTACCGTCTATCGCCCGGAGGCTGGCGATGTGGCCGCATACGTCCCCAGCCACGACCTCCAGGTCCCCGTCCCAGTCTATGTTGGCCAGAGCCGGGGCAGATCGGACTTCGCACCCGAGGTTGTAGGTCCACAGGAGGGTACCCGTAGAGCCGTTGAGGGCGTAGACGTGGCCGTCCCCGCTACCTACGACGATGTCCTTAACCATATCTCCGTTGATGTCAACGAAGACGGGACTGGACCATACGCCCCCACCCGTGGTGTAGGCCCACACTAAGTTGCAGGTGCCGTCAAGGACGTAGATGCGATGGTCAAGACTCCCTATGACTATCCGGTCGTTATCCAAGGCGGCGGTGGATCTGACCGCTCCTCCCGTTGAGAAGGTGCAGTCTATGCTTCCATCGTTGCCGTTGAGGACGTAGACCGTACCGGCGTCCGTTCCTATCACGACCTCGGTTATACCGTCCCCGTCTATGTCGCCTATCTTTGGCGAGGAGTACATAGCCCCATTTACGTCCGTCCTCCACAGGACGGTGCCGTCCGTACCCCTTAGGGCCACGACCTGATTGACACCGAGCCTGTCGTCGTCCGTTATAACCTCGTAGGCGGAGTCGCCGTTTATATCCCCTACAGCAGGCGCCGGCATCCATCCCGTATAGGAGTGGGCGAATCTCCACTCTGTGCTACCACTGGCTCCATCAAATACGATGAGGGTGTCGCTATAGCTGGCGACGACCTCGTTCCGGGAGTCCCCATCAACGTCGGCTATGACGAACTGGGCGTAGTTCTCGTTGGAGGAACTACTGGCAAAAGGGGTGCGCCACCTGACGCTCCATCCCCCGGAGAAGTCTCCCCTAAGCAGCTGTAGGGAGGTGTTGAGGGCCGTCCCGTTGAAGGCCTCCCACGTCTCGTAAGTATACCGCTGCGGCGAGAAGATACCTATCAGCAGCAGCATGACCCACAATTATAATGCGGCTGTGAGGGAGTTTGGAAGCCCTTTGCCCCCTCGTATAATAGGCGGCGTGTGGGTCGCATATTCCCTTTTAACCGTCCTCTTCTGGGGTCTCTGGGGCTTCTTCGTAAAGCTCGCCTCCCGGCACCTCCACTGGTCGCACCTGTACGTCCTTAGCAACCTCGCCGCCTTCCTCCTCTCCGCCTACCTCCTGGCCACCTCCAAGGAGTTTCCCCGCCCCACGGTCGCCCTTTTCTATGCCATCCTCGCCGGAGTAACGGGTACGGCCGGCTACCTATCCTTCATCCTGGCGACGAAAACCGGTAAAATCTCCATTATCGTACCGCTTACGGCTACCTACCCGGTCGTCACCTTCCTCCTCGGCACCTTCCTCCTTAGGGAGGATGTCCATCTAAGGCACATCCTGGGGATGCTCCTGGCCGTAGCCGGGGCCGTCCTCCTCTCCCTTTAACGTACCTTCTCCGCGGGTATCTGGACCCTCACGACCCCCCTGAAGTCCCCCTCCTTGTATCCGGTCGCCCTGTCCTCCGGGTACTTCTCCTTTAGAACCTTGAGGACTTCGGGCTTTATGTCCTTACCGGGGACACCGTGGCACGTCAGACAGAGCTTCAGAACCTTGAGGGGGAAGTAGTAGCGGTACGCGAGCTTATCCCCCACCTTGACCTTTTGGATGTAGTACTTGGGAGGTTTCTTCCTCTCCTTGAAGAACTTCTCAAAGTACCTTAGGGCCTCCTCCTCGTACCTGTCCGGCTTGTTCTTGGGGTTCCTGTACTTGAAGGAAGTCCGTTTGATCTCAACGCCGAAGGCCTTGGAGATGCTGTCCGTGAGGGGTAAGGCCCTGCCGGAGCAGTAGGCCACCGTTGCGGCTGCCCCCTTCTCCTCTAAAGAGGACGTGACCTCACCGAGGAGCTTCTTGAGGAGGGCCATGGTGGCCCTGTGGCCAATCTCGGCGACCTTCTTCTCGGTCTCCGGAGGTACGTCGTTGGCCTTACTCCCGGCCACGAGGAAGATAGCAGAGAGGACAACGAGAGGTAAAAACCCCAACACCCACCGTTTCATAGTACGGAATTATACGAGCGAAAGGGGAGGCCCTACGCCGGTAGAATAACTGCTATGGCTTTCAGGATAAGCGAGGAGGAGATACGAAAGAGGGTGCAGGAGATCGCGGAGGAGATAAACAGGGATTACGAGGGTAAGCGACCCCTCCTGGTCGGTGTCCTCAAGGGGGCCTTCGTGTTCCTCGCCGACCTCGTAAGGTACCTAAGGGTACCCGTAAAGATAGACTTCCTCGCCGTCTCCAGCTACGGTAAGCACACCGAGAGTACGGGGGAGGTGCGGCTGATAAAGGACCTGGACCACCCAATTGAGGGGGAGGACGTCATTGTGGTGGAGGACATCTTGGACACGGGCCTGACCCTCTCGTACATCGTAAGGCTGCTACAGGACAGGAAACCCGCCTCACTGAAGACGGTGGTACTCTTGGACAAGCCGGCGAAGAGGAAGGTTCCCTTCAAGGCGGACTACGTGGGCTTTGAGGTCCCGCCCGTCTTCCTCGTGGGCTATGGCCTTGACGCCTACGAGATGTACCGCAACCTACCCTACATCACCGAACTGAAGGCCGTGGAGGGAGAGGATGGGTAAGGCGGCCCTGTATCCGGGGACCTTTGACCCCTTTACCTTGGGACACCTGGATATAGTTGAGAGGGCCTCCCGACTCTTTGACAGGGTCCTGATAGGCGTAGCCGAGCCGAGGCACAAGTCCCCCCTACTTCCCCAGGAGGTCAGGATTAGGCTCGTGAGGGAGAGCGTGTCCCACCTCCCCAACGTTGAGGTCAAGGGCTTCTGCAAGCTGTTGGTGGAGTTCGCCAGGGAGGAGGGCATAACGGTGGTGATACGAGGTATAAGGGCCGTATCCGACTACGAGTACGAGATGAAGATGGCGTGGATGAACAAGAAGCTCTACCCGGAGTTAGAGACCATCTTCCTCCTCTCCTCCGAGAAGTACGCCTACCTCTCCTCCTCCTTCGTCAAGGAGATCTTCTCCCTCGGCGGGGACGTCTCCAACTTCTTACCCCGACCCGTTGCCGATTACCTCAAGAGGATGGGCGCGGAGACCTACGAGGTTTGACTTAGGACGAGCCTTAGGACGCTGAAGACCGTCTCCTCCCCCTCCGTTGGCACTACGGCGTAGCCATCGCCCCTTCGGACGACACTCCTGAAACCGTCCCGTACGAAGCCGTGCCTGCCGAAGACCTCAAGGAGCTCCTCCGTACTCCAGAAGCGGGCGTAGGAGTAGAAGCGGTGTCCCTCCTCACCCTTGCGGATGTACTCCCTCCCTATGCGGCTGTCGCGGGGGACGTAGCCCAAGAGGAGGTGGCCCCCCGGCCTCAACACCCTCCCTATCTCCCTCGCCGTAGCCTCTACGTCGTCAAGGAAGCACACCGTCACTATCAGGAGGACGGTGGAGAAGGCCCCATCCCTGAACGGGAGTTCCTCCCCCCTTCCGGCCACCAGATACCTGACCCTACCCTTCGCCACCTTCAGTGAGGGGATGGAGGGATCCAGACCGTAGGGTACCCCAAGTGGGCCGGCGAACCTGCCCGTCCCGACCCCCACCTCAAGGACCCTCCCGGACGTCCCCTCCAACATCTCACATATGGCCCGCAGCTCGTACCTATAGACCTCCCTGCCCTTGCTTACGAACCAGTGGTCGTAGTCCTCCACGTACAGGTCAAAGGGCCTATGCACCCCCACCTATCCTACGGCTGAAGCGGGGTTAGAATGTACCGTTATGTTGGATTTGAGGAAGGAGTTCCCCGCTTTACGGGAGGGAGTGGTCTATCTGGATTCTGGGGCGACGGCTCTGAAACCGAGGAAGGTTGTAGAGGCTACCCTTGAGTACTACGAGAACTTCCCCGCCAACGTCCACAGAGGGGGCTACCCTTGGGCGAACCGTGCCACCGAAGCCTACGAGGAGGCGAGGAAGAAGGTGGCCAACCTCATCCACGCACGACCGGAGGAGGTGGTATTCACCAAGAACGCCACCGAGGCCCTGAACCTCGCCGCCTCCATACTGGCCAACCGCATCGGGGAGGGGGACAGGGTACTGGTGAGCGTAATGGAACATCACGCCAACTTCCTACCTTGGATGAGGCTCGCCCGCAACAGGGGGGCCGAGTTCGTTATCTTCAACGTAACGCCCGACGGTTATCTGGACCTTGAGGATTTCCGCCGGAAACTGACACCCAACACCAAGGTGGTGGCCCTTACGATGGCCTCCAACGTTCTGGGGACCGTCCCGCCTTTCAAAGAGGTCGCTAAGATGGCCAAGGAGATGAGGGCGGTGGTCGTGTTGGACGGGGCGCAGTACCTCGCCCACAGGGAGGTCAAGGTCCGGGAAACGGGGGCGCACTTCATCGGTTTCTCCGGACACAAGGTCTTCGGTCCTATGGGTACGGGCATCCTCTGGGGTAGGATGGAGCTTCTGAAGGAGGGAGAACCGCTCCTCGTAGGCGGAAGTATGATAAAGGACGTGGGTTTTGAGGACTACACCTTGGAGGAGACACCCAAGCGGTACGAGGCTGGGACCCCGGACGTGGGAGGGGTGATAGGGTTGGGGGCCGCCGTGGACTTCGTCCTGGAGATCGGATACGAAGCCATACACACCCACGAGACGGAGCTTACGGCCTACCTCTACGACGCCCTCTCCTCCGTTGGAGGCGTGGAGGTCTACGGCCCACCCCCCAAGGACAGAACCTCCCTCGTAGCCTTCAACCTCAAGGGCCTACACCCCCACGACCTCGCCTGGTACCTCGGGGAGCTGGGGATAATGGTCCGGTCCGGGGGCCACTGCGCCCATCCCCTCCACAAGTTCTTGGGGATCCCCTACAACCAGAGCGTTAGGGCGAGCCTTTCCGTCTTCAACACGAAGGAGGACGTAGACCGGCTCGTAGAGGGCATAGTTAAGGCCAAGAGGGCCTTTGGGGTGTAGGGCGTTACGCCGACCGTTTCCGCTGTATAATACACACCCGTTATGGTGAAGATCCGTTTGCAGAGGACCGGTAAGAGGAACGATCCCCGCTACAGGGTAGTAGTAACCGACAGCAGGACTCCGAGGGACGGTAAGGTAATAGACATACTTGGATACCTGAACCCGAAGAGGGAGGGTGAGTGGAAGATAGACCTTGAACGGTACGAGTACTGGGTCTCGCGCGGTGCCCAGCCGACGGCAAGGGTGAAGGCCCTCGTTAAGCTGGCCAGGAAGCAGGGAACACAACCAACCACATAACAAGGAGGTGAGTCATGACGAACATCAGGGAGCTCCTGGAGTACATCATCAAGGCGCTGGTGGATAACCAGGATCAGGTAGCCATCAGGGAGATCGCCGGCCAGAAGGCGGTCATCTACGAGATAGAGGTCTCCCCCGACGACAAGGCCAAGATCATCGGCCGTCAGGGCAAGACGGCTAACGCCATCCGCCGCATCGTAGAAGCCGTGGGCCGCAAGCAGGGTAAGGTCGTAAAGGTGGAGATAATCTGAAGAGGGTAAAGGTAGGTCGCATCACGCGTCCTTCCGGGAGGCGTGGGGAGGTAAAGGTTCAAACTTCCCACCCTCCCGATTTTTTCGTTGGGAAGACGGTGTATATTCTCCATCGCCCTTACGAAGTGGAGAGGGCCTATTTGAGAAGGAAGGGAACGGTGGTCCTCAAGCTCAAAGGGGTTGAGGATATCAACCAAGCGGAGTTGCTGCGGAACCTCTACGTGGAAGTGGCGGAGGAGGACCTACCCCCCTTGGAGGAGGGGGAGTTCTACATCTATCAACTCTTAGGTCTAAGGGTGGTGGATACGGAGGGAAGGGAGGTCGGTAAGGTCGTGGATATGCACGAGTGGGGACCCTATTGGACGTTTGAGGTGGAGATGTCCAACGGTAAGCGGATATACGTACCCTTCGTGGAGGAGTACGTACGGGAGGTGGACCCGGAGGGTGGGGTCGTCCTCGTTAAACTACCTAAAGGCTATACGGAACAGTTCTAACCCTCTATCAACGTTGAAAAGCGACCGACGTTCAACTTTCCTCTAGGACCCTCTTGATATGCCACCTTATCGTGGTTTCACCGTATCCCAACGTCCTCGCTATCGCCCCGTAGCTCATCCCCTCCCTCCTCAACTTTAACGCTACCTTCAGGTCCTCCTCCCTCATCCTCTTGTACTTCGGCTTCTCCACCATCCGTCTCCCGCAGTCCTTGCACAGGTACGTCTGTCTGCCATCGGCCTTCTTTCCGTTCTTTACCACGTTCCGGGACCCGCACCACCTACATACCACCCCGTGGTCCTTCCTCTTCTTACCCCTCTTTGCCTTTTTCCGAAGCATAGAACCCTTCATTTTATCTCCGTACTGGACACCGTTCATTTTTCTGCCAACCTCCCTAAGAAGTCGTCCAGCTCCTCCCTGCTCTTGAACTTCAGCTCAAGGGTCAGGCTGCGCTTTCCGGCCTTTATCCGACCCTTCAGCCCCTTGCTCCTTATCCTCTCCTCGTACTCCCTCACCCAGCCGTCCTCATCTTTCCGGTTGGACAGGAGCCTCTCCAACTCCCTGACGCTTATCCCCTCCTCAACTACCCTCTTCGCCCAGGCTATCTGGCTCTCCGGGTCCCCCAACCTCAAGAGGACGCGGGCGTGTCCCTCGCTTATCTTACCCTCGGCGAGGAGGGTTAGGACCTCCTCCGGTAGTTCCAGGAGTCTCAAGGTGTTCGTAACGGCGCTCCGGCTCTTGCCTATTATCCTCCCTATCTCCTGATCCGTGGCGTTGAAGTCCTCCTTCAGTTTCTTGAGGGCGAGGGCCTTCTCTACGGGGTTCAGGTCCTCCCTCTGTAGGTTCTCAACGAGGGCGAAGACCAGCATCTCCTCCTCGCTCTCCACCTCCCTTATTACGGCGGGGATCCTGTCTAAGCCGGCGAGTTTGGCCGCCCTCCAGCGCCTCTCTCCGGCTATTATCTCGTACCGGCCATCCTTCTCCCGGACGACTATGGGCTGGAGCATACCGTGGGCCTTTATGGACTCGGCCAGCTCCCTCAACTCCTCCTCGGAGAACTCCCTGCGGGGCTGGTATGGGTTGGGTACCACCTCGTCTATGGGTACGTACCGCTGGAGGCTTATCTCATCCTTCTGACTGAATATTGCCCCCAGACCCTTACCGAGCCGGCTTCCCCTTGGCATCCCTTATCTCCTTGGCCAGCTCCATGTAGGCTATGGCCCCGCGGGATGAGGGGTCGTATATGACGCCGGGCTTCCCGAAGCTCGGAGCCTCTGCCAGTTTGACGTTCCGGGGGATGACGGACCTGAAGAGTTTGTCCCCGAAGTACCTCCGCAGCTCCTCGTAGACCTCTCTTGAGAGTCTGACCCTCCGGTCGTACATAGCCACGAGTACCCCCATCAGGTCCAAGCGGGGGTTCAGGAGGTTTATGACGTACTTCAGGGTCTCAAGGAGCTGCCCCAGGCCCTCAAGGGCGTAGTACTCGGCCTGTACGGGGATTATCACCCTGTCAGCCGCGGTTAGGGATAGGATGGTGAGGGTTCCGAGGGACGGCGGGGTATCTATGATGACCCAGTCGTAGTCCAAACCCCTTAGGATGTCCCTAAGGCGGTACTCCCACCCGTCCGCACCCTTCAGCTCGGCATCCACCCCTATGAGGTCCGGGGAGGATGGAAGGCAGTCCAGACCCTCCACCTCCGTAGGGTATATGGCCTTCCGTACGTCCGTTAGGCCTATGAGGGCGTGGTAGAGGTTGGGGTTGCGGTTCCCCAGACCCACCCCTATGCTGGCGTTGGCCTGGGCGTCGGCGTCCACCAGAAGTACCCTGTCCCCCATCAAGGCCAAGGCGGCGGATAGGTTGACGGCCGTCGTAGTCTTACCCACGCCCCCCTTCTGGTTGGCTATGACGATCCTCATCACCAGCCTCTGGTCTGGAGGAGTTCCTCTTCCCTAAGCTGATGTACGTCCAAACCGCGCATCGGCTCACCGAGACCGCGGGAGATCCGGGCCAGTACCTTGGGGTTGTCGTAGTACGCCACGGCCTCAACTATGGCTGCGGCCATACGGCGGGGGTTGGAGGACTTGAAGATGCCGCTACCCACGAACACGGCCTCGGCCCCGAGTTGCATCATCAGGGCAGCGTCGGCGGGCGTTGCTATGCCACCGGCGGCGAAGTTGGGGACGGGGAGGCGTCCGTGTTCCGCCACGTACTTTACCAGCTCGTAGGGGGCCTTCAGCTCCTTGGCGGCCGTGTATAACTCCTCCGGGTCCTTGGTGGTAAGCTCCCTTATCTGACGGTTTATGCGGCGCATGTGCCGGACGGCCTCAACGATGTTCCCCGTGCCAGCCTCCCCCTTGGTCCTTATCATGGCGGCCCCCTCGGCTATGCGACGGAGGGCCTCACCGAGGTCCCTGGCTCCGCATACGAAGGGTACGTTGAAGGGGTGCTTGTCTATATGGTTCTCCTCGTCGGCGGGGGTCAGGACCTCGCTCTCGTCTATGAAGTCCACCCCCAGCTCCTCCAGTATCTGGGCCTCAACGAAGTGGCCTATACGGACCTTGGCCATTACGGG
>WGAN01000191.1 GCA_015494805.1 Caldifarciminota bacterium | reverse complement strand
TAGGCTACATGGTCCTGCTGGACACCGACAGGGGAATATACGTCATAATAAACACCGTCCCCGAAGAAGAAAGTATGCTAACCATCTGGAGGTACATCTACGAGTACTCCCGCTCCGGCGTCGTCCTGGAGATCCCGGCCATAAAGCACGGCTTCGTCAAGGATCTCGGCTTCAAAGAGGTGAAGGCCCACATCTATCGCCTCTAAGGGATGCTAACCGTCCTACTGACCATCTCCGGCGTTGTCAGGGTGCCAACCTTTCCTAAGGACGTCCGTATAGTCGTAAAGGACTCCCTAAGGGTGGTGGAGGACACCTTCGGCGTCTATAACCTCCTCCCCATCCTCCCCGACAGTATGACTTATGAAGATTTCAAGTACCTCCAACTCCGCATAGACTACTGGGATCGGATGTGGTCCACCCTCCTGCCGGGGTACATACACTTCATCACCTACGACCGCACCGGGGGGTTCATAAGCGCCACCGTTCGGCTCCTCGGATTCGCTATGATGGGCTACGTGATGTACTTCGGCGTCCCACGATCAATAGAGAGTTTGGACCCCAACACCTTAAGGCTTAACGCCGGTATATTCGGTGTGGGGATGTTCCTTAACTTCGCCGGTTGGGTGTACGACGTCGTCCACGGGGAGTACAGGCTCCGGGACATACAGATGAGGATCCTGTACCGGTACCGCCGCACCTTCCCCTACCGCAGGGAACTGGATCGGTAGCGGTGCCAACACTCTTCGGGGACGAACAGGTACTTCCGCATCACCTCACGGGATAGGCTTTTGAGGGTGTCCGTCGGCATAACGGAGGACAGCTCCTTCAGACGGCCGTCTTTTAGGACCTTTATATGCTCTTCGGAGTGGGGGTCGTAGGGGGAGTAGGCCACATCCTTCGGGGTCCTCTCAACGATGTAGTAGCGGGGGTCCATGCCGACATCCTCGCACACGTTAGACAGCCTCTCGTACGTGTCTATGAAGGGTCCGGTTATTTCTATGGCCTTGAAGCGGTTCCTGTTGAGGATCCGGTGGGAGAGGTCGGCGAGTATGGGGTCCTTTCCCTCCGACCAGACGTGCATCGTGTATAGGACGAGGGGGTCATCCACCCGGTAGAAGTCTTCAACGGCCTCCTCCGGGGTTGCTGCTCCCATGACCCTGCGGAGGGGGTCGGGCATCCAGACCTCTCCGGATACCTCCCTGGCCCTGCGGAATAGGCTGAAGAGGAGGGCCTGAAAGCCGAGGTTGGTCTTGTGGTAATATACGGACCAGTACATCAGGTAGCGGGCTATTATGTAGCTCTCAACGGCAAACATCCCCTTTTCCACTATCACGAGGGTTCGGCCCTGGGGCGAGGGGTAGAGTTCGCTCGTTTGGATTATCCTCTCAACATCTACGAGGCCGTAATCTACGCCGCAGTAGTACGCGTCCCTACGGAGGTAGTCCAGGCGGTCTACGTCCATCTGGCTCTCCACCATCTCGCGGGCGAAAGGCTCCGTCTTCCTGTCGTATATGGCCAGGACCTGCTCCGTCAGGTAGTCTCCGAGGACCTCCCTGAACTTCAGGTTTATTATGGCCTTACCCATCTCCTCGTGGCGGAAGGGGAGGACGGTAAATTCAAGGGCATGGGATAGGGAGGTGTGGCCGACGTCGTGGAGGAGGGCGGCCATCCTTATGGGGTCGTAAAGCTCCGCCACATCGTAGCCCTTCCTCTTGAAGTTCCTTAGGAACTTGGTGGCGAGGTGGTAGGCTCCGAGCATGTGGGAGAACCGGGTGTGGGTGGCCCCCGGATAGACGTAGTGAGCGAGGCCGAGGTGCTTTATCCGCCGCATCCTCTGGAAGTAGGGGTGGGATACCACCCTAAGGGCGAGGTCGTCCAACTCTACGAACTCGGCGTATATCGGGTCCCTGATGTGTTTCAAGAGATACGATTTTAAAGGAGCGGGAGGTGTGGCGTCCCTACCCCGGTAGAATACTCACCCATGAGTGTGCCTTCGGATCTCTCCATAGCCCAGAGGGCCAACCTCCTGCCCATAGAGGAGGTGGCCGAGAGGATGGGGATCCCCCCATCACGGATAGAGAAGTACGGAAACTACAAGGCCAAGCTTCCCCTGGACCTACTTGAGGACAGGAAGGAGAGGGGGAAGCTCGTTTTGGTGACGGCTATGAACCCTACCCCCCTCGGTGAGGGTAAGACGACGGTCTCCATCGGCCTATCTATGGCACTCAACCGTAGGGGAGTCAGGTCGGTCGTGGCCCTCCGGGAACCTTCCCTCGGCCCGGTCTTCGGCGTAAAGGGAGGTGCGACGGGGGGAGGATACGCCCAGGTCGTCCCTATGGAGGACATAAACCTCCACTTCACGGGGGACTTCCACGCCGTAGCCTCCGCCCACAACCTCCTCTCTGCTATGATAGACAACCACATCCACCACGGGAATCCCCTTGACATAGACGCCCGTACCGTCCTCTGGCCCCGGACGTTGGACATGAACGACAGGGCGTTGCGGGGCATAGTCGTCGGCCTCGGTGGCAGGAAGAACGGCTTCCCCCGTGAGGACTCCTTCGTCATAGTGCCGGCGTCGGAGGTGATGGCCATCCTAGGCCTGGCTAAGGGCTACGCCGACCTCAAGAAGCGCCTTGGGAACATCCTGATCGGCTTCACGCGGGGTAAGGAGCCGGTATATGCCAGGGACATAAGGGCGGAGGGGGCGATGGCCGTTCTCCTTAAGGACGCCATAAAGCCCAACCTCGTCCAGACCCTTGAGAACACCCCCGCCCTCATCCACACCGGCCCCTTCGCCAACATAGCCCACGGGACCAACTCCGTCCTAAGCACCGAGATGGCCATGGCCTACTCGGACGTGGCGGTGGTGGAGGCGGGCTTCGGTGCCGACCTCGGAGCAGAGAAGTTCCTGGACCTCGTGGCCCCCATAGGGGGCTTCGCCCCGTCTGCCGCCGTTATAGTAGCTACGGTCAGGGCGCTCAAGTATCACGGGGGGGTGCCGAAGGGGAAGGTCTCCGAGCCTAACCCGGAGGCCTTAGAGAGGGGCTTCCCCAACCTCCAGAAGCACATAGAGAACTTAAGGAAGTTCGGCCTCCCCGTCGTCGTGGCAATCAACCGCTTCCCTACGGATACGGAGGAGGAGCTGCGGACCTTAGACTCTCTCCTGAAGGGGGAGGGGGTACCCTACGCCCTCGTTGAGGTCTGGGCGAAGGGGTCCGAAGGGGGGCTTGAGCTGGCGGACGCAGTCCTCCAAGCCCTTGAGGTTGGCAGCAACTACCATCCCATCTATACGCCGGAGATGGGGATAAAGGAGAAGATAGAGAGGGTGGCCAGGGAGATATACGGGGCGGACGGCGTCATATACTACCCGGAGGCGGAGAGGGCCATAAGGCGGTACGAGAGGATGGGGTTCGGCCACCTACCCATCTGCGTCGCCAAGACCCAGTACTCCCTATCGGACGACCCTAAGAAACTCGGCAGGCCGAGGGGCTTTGAGATAACCGTCAGGGAGGTCCGGATAATGGCGGGAGCCGGTTTCCTCGTCCCCATAACGGGGGACATAATGACAATGCCCGGTCTACCTAAGGAGCCGGCCGCCGTACGGATGGACATAGACGAGAGGGGAAGGGTCTCCGGCCTGTTTTAGAAGGGGTAGCGGAGGTTCAGGTAGCAGTACAGGGAAGGCTGGGATTACACTGATGGAGTGATATAATAGGGTTTTTTATCGGTATCGTATTCGGCTGATGGTATGATCCTTTCAAAGGGTCGTTGGGACGAAGTTCCCTGTGCCGCGGATAGCAGGACCTTGAACCCGTATTGGTGCCTTTCGTCAACTGCACCTTACACCAACGTACCGTAGGGGACAGACATCACCCCATATGTTGGACAACGCCTTAGACACGACTTAGACTCTAGTGTCTAAATTTAGACAGACCGCCGGCGAGGTGTCTAAATCCGCGTGGAGGTGAAATTGTATTTAGGTCGTATGCGGTATTATTGCAATTATTGCGAAAATTTGTTTAAAAATTTAAATTATCAAACGTACAGACTGGTGTCTAAGTTTAGACACCCTATTTTTGAACCTAAAGTGAAAAATAATTCTCAAAACTTGGGTTAGACAACTTAGACAGAGTATAGATACTATTATACCTCAAGGTTAGAATATAACCTTACAGATGCGGGTACTTTGGATAGACGACGAGATAGACGAGATGTACTCCATAGTGGCCTTCTTGAGGTCGCAGGGGGTTGAAGTGGATACGGCGACTACCGTTGAGGAGGGGGTGGATAAGCTCTCACGCCATCATTACAACCTGATCCTTCTGGACTACCGTATGCCGAGGGTGAACGGCCTTCAGGCCCTCAAGCTCATCAAGCGGGCCTATCCCCACGTCCCCGTCGTAATGCTCACCATGATGACCGACGCCGAGCTTATCAAGAAGGCAATGGTAGAGGACGCCTACGACTACCTCGTCAAACCCGTCCAACCCGCCCAGCTCATGGCCCTCATAGCCCGCCTCCACAAGGAGAGCCTGAAGAGGGAGTACTACATAGACGAAGCGGACAGGTTGAGGGAGGAGATAAGCCGCATACCGGAGACCTTTGACGGGTACCTCCTGAAGGCTGTTAAGATCTTCCAGGCCCGGTACGTCTATAAGGGATACAGGAGTAAGTTTGATGAGATCCTGTCCCAAGAGAACGCCAAGTTCGCTGCTTGGATAGAGAGGAACTATCCAGAGATAATCAGGGACGATACACTCCTCATGTCGCACAACCTCCTAAGGAAGCTCGTCCTCCCCTACGTTGAGGTCTCGCCGGTAGTCCTAATCGTCTTAGACAACTTCCGGTTTGATCAGATCTACGAGGTGGTATCCGCCCTCTCCCCCAACTACAAGGTGGAGCAGAGCATCTACATGTCCCTCCTTCCCACGGCCACGCAGTACTCCCGCAACGCCCTGTTCAGCGGTGCCTTGCCCAACGAGACGGAAGTTATGATACCGGGGGCGTTGAACGACAATCAGAGTGAGCTGAAGCTCCTCTGGAAGCAACTTGAGAGGGAAGGGTACAGGGTTGGGGTTTGGTACACTAAGATAAAGGACTTGGAGTCTCTGGCCAAGATGAAACCCTACGGGAAGAGGCTGGAGATATACATCGTCAACTTCGTGGATACCATCCTGCACCTTACGGCCAACGTGGAGGCCCTGAAGGCCCTCGGTGAGGGAGAGTCGTCCATAAAGAGGTGGGCGAGGCTCATCCTGGAGGACGGTAGGTTCTCCTCCGTGATAAGTCGCTTCTTAGACAAGGGGTACAGGGTCTTCATAACGTCGGACCACGGTTGGACCATCGGGCGTAAGCCCGTCGTGGTGGAGGGTGAGGACTTCAGCAAGGGTTTCAGGCACAAGTACGGGAAGGAGATGATCCCCAAAGGAGAGGGACGGACCGTACTGGTTGAGCGCCCGGAGGAGTGGGGCCTCCCGGACTGGGGGAAGTTCCTATTCGCCGCCGAGGATACCTACTTCGTGTGGGGGGAGAGGGCATCGGAGTTCGCCGAGCTGTACAGAAAGAAGATGTTTCACGGTGGTATATCCCTTGAGGAGATGGTGCTGTCCCTCTTGAGCATCACCGTTTAGTAGAAGAGGGCCTTGGGGAGCATCCATTCGTCCATCATCTCGCCGATTCGGGCGGTCGTCCCGAAAACCTGTTTGAGAAGGTTCGTCTTCTTCGGCCTCTTTATGAGCTTAACCTTCTTGATCCCCGTCATCCTCTTCAGTATCTCCATCGCATCGTACTTGGTTCCGAGGACGTCTATCAAGCCCCATTTGAGGGCCTGCTCCGCCGTCAGAACCCTTCCGTCGGCAATCTCCATAAGGTCCTCCGGTTTCTTGCCCCTACCCTCGGCCACCCTGTTGAGGAAGACCTTCCATACCTCCTTGGCCAACTCCGTCAGCAGGACGCTGTCCTCCTCCGTCCTCTTCCGGAAGGGTTGGGTCAGGTCCTTGTTCTTGCCCGACTTGTATATGTCCCAGGAGACCCCGACCTTCTTGGACAGTTCCGTGACCTCCGGCAGTATTATTATCGCCCCTATGGAACCCGTCAGGGCGGCGGGATTGGCGACGATCGTATCGGCGGCGGAGGCGATGTAGTATCCGCCGGAGGCACCGATGGAGTGTATGTATGCCACGACCTTCTTCCCCTTCTTCTCGGCGAACTTCAGGACTTGGTACATAGTCTCGCTGCTCGCAGCGCTCCCGCCGGGGCTGTTTATATATACGAACACTCCCTTTATGCGGTTCATCCTGTCGCCCTTGAGCTTCTCGTAGGCCCAGTCGGCTATCTCCGGGATCTTCTTGTCGTCTATGTTGCCATCAATTTCAACGTAGAGGACGTTCCCCAGCGATAGGGTTTGGCTCTTGACCAAAATGCGGAGGACGAGCAAGATGCCGGTTAGGGCGGCGAAGAAGATGAAGAGCCAAAACCACAGGTTCTTCATAGCCCCTATTCTACAGGTGTCGCCCTCCCTTATAATATCCGCACAATGAGGAGGCTCCTACCTTTAGCTGTTCTACTGTTCGCCGCCGGTTGCATATCGGCGAGGGATTCCAAGAAGTTCGAAAGCAGGTTGAACAAGCTTGAAAAGGAGGTAAATCACCTAAGGATTGAGGTTTCGGAGGCCAAGGGGGAGGTTTCATCGGCGACGGGCAAGGTGAAGGCCCTGGAGGAGAACTACAGGATACTCCTGCGGGAGGTTGAAAAGCTCAAGAGGAACAGAAAGAGGAAGAGGTAGCCATGGCCGAAGTAATTGGAGTCTGGATAGCAGCCTTTCTAACGCTGGCGATCCTCTCGCTCATAATAAAGGAGAACCCGGTGTATCGGTTCGCGGAGCATATCTTCGTCGGCGTCTCCGCGGGCTACGGCATAATCAACATCTTCAACCAGGCCATCTGGCCCCAGATCGCCCAGGGCATAAGGGACAGCAAGTACGTCGTCCTGAAACTCGGCACCTTCAACTTCATGGGCCAGCAGGTACCCTTCCTCACCCTCGGCCAGCTGGTGGTCATAATAGGCGCCATCCTCGGTTTGATGATCCTGACGAAATTGGAGATATTCGGCTACGTCGCCCCTCAACTCCGTTGGCTCGCCCTCTACCCCCTCGCCGTCACCATCGGTATCTACACCGGTATAAACCTGACGGCCCTCTTCCAGGGGATCATATTCCCGCAGATAAAGGCCACCTTCCTTCCCCTCTGGACCGACAGCGCCCTCACCACCTTCTCCAACTGGGTCTTCATAATCGGCGTCTTCACGACCATCCTGTACTTCTTCTTCTCCGTGGAGCAGAAGGGGATAATGAAGCCGATAGTGAACATCGGCATAGTCTTCATAATGGTGGCCTTCGGGGCCTCCTTCGGCTACACGGTTATGGGCCGTATCTCCCTGCTCCTCGGCAGGATATACTTCCTTCTCCACAGCTGGCTGCACGTGATATGAGGTACAGGGAGATGGTGGAAGTAGAATGGGAGGATTACGAGAGGTTTAGAAGGGAAAAGGGGTACGTTGAAGTTGGGGGAGTGAGGATAGAGCTAACGGGGAGGAAGTTGGTTAAAACGCTCGGACCTCCGGCAGGGTACGAGCTGGAAAGAACGACGGTATGGAGCTTCCCGGATAGAGGCTCTTGGGCGACACACAGGGGAAACTACAGAGGGAATTGGTCTCCCTACATACCCCGCAACCTCATTCTCAAATACACGGAGGAGGGGGAAACCGTCTTAGACCCTATGATGGGCAGCGGTACGACCTTGGTTGAAGCCCGGCTCCTTGGACGGAGGGCTATAGGGGTGGATATCAACTACGAGTCGGTGATGCTCACGTTGGACAGGTTGAACTTTGAAGTCAACGATATGTTTGAAAAATCGGAGATGCCGGAAGTCCGCACCTACTGGGGGGATGCCCGGAACCTTGATAAGGTGCCATCTAACTCCGTAGATCTCGTGGCGACCCACCCACCGTACGCAAACATAATCGTCTATAGCAGGAAGAAAGGCGATAAAGATGACCTTTCTAACCTTTCTTTCCCGGAGTACCTGGAGGGGATGAAGACAGCAGCAGCAGAGTTTTTCAGGGTGCTGAAGCCGGGCAGGGTGTGCGCCATACTCATAGGGGATACGAGAAAGCACAAGCACTACGTACCTATATCCCACTACGTACTTGAGGCCTTTCTGGAGGTCGGTTTTGTGCTTTTAGAAAATATCGTTAAAGTCCAACATAATATGAAGGGGACGAGGGAGAGATGGAGGGGGAGGAATTACGACTTCTACCTCATAACCCACGAGCAGATCTTCGTATTTCGTAAGCCGGAGGATGAGGGAGAGTATAGGAAGTACAGGTTCAGCAGCCACAGGGAAAGGGGGGGATGGTGATATGGTAAATTTTGAGAAATTAGGATTTGACAGTTTTGATGAATATAAGTCAACCTTTTTTAAAACGCTTTTGAAAACCAACCAAACATACGAATATTTTGTTGATTGGGATAGAGTTCTATCAAATGTTAAACATTATGAGAATGAATTGCAAATTTTATCCATTCTGTCAAGATATCATGGAAAGTGGAGAAAAAATAAATTATTTGAAATCCTTAAAGAGTATCCAGAAGTATCAAAAGTTATACCTATTATCATTGCAGTTAGATTGCACACAAAAGGTATAGATATTTTTGATGCGGTATCAGAAAAAATATTAACCGTAATTTTTGATCCCAAAGATGATAGATATGACTTAAAAACTGTTGTGAAATTCTGTGAACGCACTGGTATACTTAATATTTTTGATAGAACCCAGAACCTCCTTGATTATATACTTGGGGTGGAAGTTGGATTAGACACAAATGCAAGAAAAAATAGAAGTGGCCTCATATTTGAGCAAATGGTTTATAATAAAATTTCCAAAATTATATCAAAAAGGGTGAAAATAGTTCCCCAAGATGCAAACTTTTCCCTATATGGAAGCCGCCGCAAACGTCATGATTTCGCTCTATATTTAGAATCTACAGATAGGCAACCCTTTATGATAATAGAGGCGAATTTCTACAATACACCTGGAAGTAAGCCAAATGCTATAGTAGGGGATTATATAGAACTTCACAGAAAAGCCAAAGAATACGGCATTATATTCGTGTGGATTACTGATGGCAGAGGTTGGTTGAAAATGAAAAATCATATGGAAAGGGCAATGACGGAGATGGATTGGATATTAAACTATAAAATGTTGAACCGAATAGTTAAGATCTATGACCCCCTGCGTCCTTAAGTTCGGTGGCTCCTCCGTAGCCACGCCGGAGCGGATCCGGGCGGTGGCCGAGATAGTCAAGCGGAAGCGGGAGGTGTGCGCCCCCGTCGTCGTAGTCTCGGCGATGGGCAAGACGACGGACGAACTCCTGAAACTGGCCTACAGCGTATCAAGGAGACCCCCGCCCCGTGAGTTGGACATGCTCTTAACCGTCGGAGAACGCATATCTATGGCACTCCTGTCCATGGCCCTGTACGAGCTGGGGCTTGAGGCCATATCCTTTACGGGGTCGCAGGTGGGCATAATCACGGAGGACCGCTTCAACAGGGCGAGGGTGCTTGAGATAAAGCTCTACCGCATAACGGACGCTCTGAAGGAGGGTAAGATCCCCGTCGTCGCCGGCTTTCAGGGGGTGAGCGTCAGCAAGGAGATAACCACCCTCGGGAGGGGTGGGAGCGACCTCACGGCCGTAGCCCTCGCCATATCCCTCGGCAAGGTACCCTGCGAGATATACACGGACGTTCCCGGAGTCTTCGCCCTTGACCCGAGGAAGTTCCCCGGAGTCAGGAGGTACGAGAGGATGGACTACACCATCCTGTCCGAGATGGCCTCCTCCGGTGCCAGGGTGATGCACTCCCGCGCCGTCAACCTGGCCGCCAAGTACGGCCTCCCCTTCCTTATACTCTCATCCTACGAACCGGAAAAGGGAGGTACGTTGGTGGAGAAGAGGGAACACCTTGAGAGTCCGGGCGTTAAGGCCATCACCACCATGCCCATCGTTATGTTTGACGTTGAGGGGAGGGAGGGACTTCCCCTCTTAGCGCGGATGGTTGAGGCCGTAAGGGTCCTGAACTTCACCCACGACGCCACGACCGGTAAGCACCTCGTCCTCTCCGTACCCTTGGAGGAGCGGGACAGGGCGTTGGAGACCCTATCGGAAATGGGGGTGAGGTTCGCCTTGAGGGAGGGTCTGTCCATGGTGTGCGTCGTAGGTTGGGGGGTGAGCGCCCCGGAGATAATGGAGGCCATCTTCTCGGTGGTCGGCTGGGAGCATATCTTTATGATGATGGGGGCGTCCGATACGAAGGTGTGCATCGCCGTAGAAAAGGAAAGGGAGGAGGCCGTCGTTGGAAACCTCGCCCGGAAGTTTGGACTTTACGAGGCTCCTTGAGGTACCGGTTGAGAGGTGCGTATTCCTTAGGAGGCTCAACCGCTTCGTCTCCAACGTCCTCCTTGGCGATGTACCCGCCGAGGCCCACACCAACAACACGGGCAAGCTCCTTGACCTCCTCGTTGAGGGGAGGGAGGTCCTCTGCACCCCCATAAGTGGGAGAAGACTCCGTTGGAGGATAGTCGGCACGGCGGTTGAGGGTAGCCCCCTCTACACCCTCATAGACACCTCCCTCCAGGAGAGGGCGGTATTGGAGGCCGTAGGGCGGGGCCTCATCCCGTCCCTTAAGGACTACAGGGTGGTGAGGCGGAACGTAAGGGTGGGAGGCTCTACCTTTGACCTCCTCCTGAAGGGGCCGGAGGGGAAGGTGCCGGCGGAGATAAAGAGCGCCGTCTTCTACTTCCCGGAGGATGGCACCGCCCGGTACCCCGACACCGTAACCCTCCGGGGCCGGAGGCACGTAGAGGAACTGGGGAAGAGGAGGGGAATCCTCATCTTCGTGGCCGCCCACCCCCTGGCGAGGGCCTTCAG
>WGAN01000190.1 GCA_015494805.1 Caldifarciminota bacterium | reverse complement strand
TTAAGGAAGGCTATGACCTTCGGGTCCTTCCTCGTCGTGTCCTTGAGCCAGGCGAAGGGGTCGGCCGGCTTAGATACACCAATAGCTGCCATGATCATCCGAAGATTCTACACGGGAGGGACGTCCCCCTACCGCACCACTATCTTACCCGTTCTACCCCTGCTCCTTACGAAGTACAGGCCGGGCCTCAGGGAGACGGTATTGCCCTTTCGTACCTCCCCTACCAGCCTCCCGTCGTACGAGTAAAGAGCCAGGTCCTCCAACGCCGTCAGCCTCCGCCCGTTGAGGCGGTAAGGCGTAAAGGTTATGCGGGGTCTGGCCTCCGAAACGGAGGTGGTGGTGTAGGTCCAGGTCATATAGTCGTAGTAAGTGTCAATACGTGAAGGGGGGACGTACGTCGTATCCCACGGTGTGGTTGAAGTATCCACTATGGCGTAGGTCTGGTAGAATATGAGGGTATCTATGCTGTAGCGCACCAAGCCCAGAGATCTTACGTACCTGATACGGAGGTAGAGATGCCCGCTAAGTTCCGTGCAGCAAATGAAGGTACTTCCGGTATCGGGGGAGGTGCCGGTATAGGCTATGGTTAAGATGTACGGGCTTACGAATACTTCTGCCGTATCTCCGGAGTAATAGGCCAGCGTGGCGTACGAAGGGGAGAAGTACACGCTGTCCACTATACCATCCCAGTCCTCGTCGCTCCCCGTGGGTATGCGTGTGTTCAGGGGGTATATACACGTGTCCGTAGCCTGCCAGCTGTCCCCCACCGTCAGGGGGAACTTTAGGGTTCTTATCCCGGTAAGGCCGGGGACGTCAAAGAGCCATTCGTTCGCGAGGTCAACGAGATAGGTCCCGTCGTAGTACGCGAAGCCCGTATCCACCTCCGGGTCGTAGGAGTAGGTGTGTATTATGTAATCCGCCCTTTCTACGGGTGTTGAGAAGGAGCAACGACTTCCCGTACCGTCCCACGTTGAGAGTCCAACGACCGTATCAAAGGCGTAGTAGGGGTCCAGGTCTTCCTCGTGGATCAGGTACCACCGGGTTGCACCCGGCACGTATCCGCCCCAGCCGAGATCTGCAAGTAAGAGTACCATCATCTTTTGCCCTCCATACACTTAAAGCACAGGTCAAGACCGCGGTACCCGGTGAGGTTGTCCCTTCGGTTGAGGGTTATGGCCCTCGCCCCATCGCTTCCCACCAGGACAACCCAGAAGATATCATCCCCGTCGTAGCCAGAGACACCGTCGTGGTCGTAATCCTGCCATACGATTAGAGTGTCGTGAGAGCCAGCGATAAGGAGGGTGTCGTACCCTTCCGGAGGTAGAGGAGCGTACAGACCACCGGAGTACTTCTGTACCTTTATGTACTCGCTCGTCCTTACGGTGTCTCCACTGAAAAAGAGGGTGTCTTTACCGTAGAGGACAAGGTGAGAGGAGTTGCTCACAACGCTGTAGCCCAGGTAGAGCGCTGCTTCCACACCCTCCTCCGTCCCGATACGTATTTCATCGTGATGCTTGCAGGCGAAAAGGAAAGTGCTGTCTATGTCGTAGATTATCCTACCGTCTTCGGGTACGTTCCCTTCTACCGAGAGGGTATCAAAGGGCGTTCGTCCAGAGCAGTAAAAGATCACATACCTGGTGTCCGATGATACGCTGAGGGTCAGTTCTATAACTTTGCCGTTGTCCTTTACCTGGTAGTCATCTAAGGCTACAATAGCCGGAGGATCCACGATAACGCAGCCCGTTAGGAGGGATGCTGCGATGAGAAAAAAGATAGATAACCTTTTCATTTTTCATTTGCCCATGCTCGTTGTTATACCCCTGAACCCGGTACTTCTGGTATAAACCACGCTTAGGGCTGTCCCCGTAGACAGGAGGGTACCGAAGGCATCGCCCTCGGAATAGGCGTGGTTCCCGTCCCTGTCGTACCAGAATACTACTGTATCCCTACCGGATACGGATAAGGTGTAGGAGGGGACGTAACCGTCGGGAGGTAATGGGGCCAGATGCCCTCCGGTATAGGGTAGAAAGAACATCTTACCCGTTCCCCTTACGTATATGCTGTCTCCGGAGGAGTTTATGAGGGCAACCGGTACGAACCCGTCGTCTTTCTGGAACTTACAGGTCGTGATGTCCTCGTAATAGAAGTAGGAATCGTTTTTACAGTAAAGGGTATCCCGAAGGCTGTCCGTTATGTGAAGGGTGTCAAATAACGTGATTAGGATTATCTCGCCCTCTATGCAGCTTACACAGGGTGAGGAATTTACGAGACATACATAAACTTTGTACCATCCGGGACAGCTATGGTAGATTGTGGTATCTATGTACAGGGAGACTTTACCGTTGTCGCTTTCGTATATGGGTTCTCCTATACAGGAAAAATCTTCGCATCGGATAATCACCCCCATATCGTCGTAATGCTTGTAGGCTACGATCTTCAGGGCCGTACCCTGGTTTACAGCCTTTACCTCCTCTATGTCAAAAAGTATAATGGAGGTGCCTTTGCTCCTGTTGCACCCCGATAGGGTTATGGCTGCGAGGAGTACGGAGGCGAAGATTACGTTTTTCATTTTATAACCTCCTTTGTTAAACGGTTGCCTTGCCTTATGAAATAGATTCCCCGTTTTAATCTGGCCTCATCCATATTATCACCTTTATACACTATTCTACCGTTTACATCATACACTGTGATCTGCCCGTGGTTCCTATCGGACTTGGACGATAGATAAGGGTCATCGTCCCGGTCATCACCTCCGCAGAACCTTACGAAAATAGGTTCGGATACAGGACTTTCATTCCCATCCCTATCGTACGCGCTTACTACTATGCTGTACGTACCGCATCCCAGAGTTAGCGTTACACTATTCGTGGTTGTAATTCCACTATCACTTATAGATGTGGCAAATAACGTCCATTTCCACTTGTAGTAATATAAATCAATATCATCAACATTATCCCATACAATTGTAACTCTTTTATGCATAGTGTCAATTGATCTTATGCTTAAATCCTTTGGCCTTGGGGGAGGAACCTTTGACCATCCTCCTGGATAAACAATATATGGTGCCTCATCCTTGATTATTAAGCTATATCTATCATTGTGAACATTGTCATAGATTTGCCATCTACCTCTCTTTATTGTTGATCCAAAAAATATCATTCCATCTACAGTCGGGACATCAATCCCCGGAGGGGTAACATGTAAAGTGGAGCTTGACGTATTAAATACGAGGGCTACAAAGCTCAAATCAGGATTTATACGGGTAAGGTTACTCAAGGGTGCGTTAACAACTGGGACTACCCTTTCTTGTATCAAATGTCGACACGTTGAGAAATTGTATTCTCTCTCAATATATGCTTCAACTTTATAAACACCTCTAGATAACGAATGTACTAAAAAGTTATGCTCTATATTATGAGTTGGTAATGTAGTATCTTTCACTTTATTTCCATAAACATCCCATACTTTTACTCTTATATTACGTCCAGGAATTGGACGTTCTTCATACATATACCCATTATTATACCTCCAGTATGAAAAGACACGTATTCTTAATCTCAGTGCTGTATCAGACTTATAGTCTGGAATAGCTAGGAGTCCCAAAGTAAACGCCATACATATATCATCATAATAAGAAAAATACGTACTCCTTAAAGCGTACTGCCTTGTCCACCACTCATTAAAAGGAAGGTTATCTTCTAATCTCGTGCTTCCAACTATCTCTCGTGTTTTATTTTTTGATTCATCATAGCTGGGAGGCAAAATATAATCTCTAGAAAACAGCCAAGAGTTAAATTGTACAAAATAACTTGGAACCCTGAACCACAGCTTCCACCAACTAAAACCCGCTATTTTGTACCTATATGCAGACAATCCGCTGTTCACGGAAAAATCGTTGTAAGGTAGTCCGATAAAATCCGTATTCCACTGCTGAAAGAGAATGTAGTATCCGTGTAAATAAGGGCCTACATCGTGATAAAGGTAAGGGTAATCATGAAACTCTCCGGTTTCGTCGTATATAAGAGTGGATACCTCCTCCTTGGCAAATTCTGCATGCCCCTCCTCAAATTGACTATAAGGAAGAACCCTATAGTTTCTGAAAGCGTGGGCCATCTCATGGATCAGAACAGGTCCCCACCTTCTACCGTACATGCTCTCCCATCCTTTCAACTTTATCTCCGAGTTAATCCAACAGGTTGGTCTTGGAATAAATAACCCCTTTGGTTCCATTGAAGAATCCTTCGTTATTTTAACCTTATGCACCCCTCTGCACAAAAATCCTCCACACTTACAATATGGCCAGCCGTATATTCTCTTTAAACGAGGGTAAGCGAGATTCCAGACGTGCAAAACTTGATTCCACTCTGTATCTGTCCACCCATCTCCCCTTTCAGGTTCTATATCACGTGCCGGAAATCTACTAAAGTCTTCGTGTATTCCGAAGTCCTCCGGTGTTAGAACCCTACCATTGCGGGTGAAGAGGATAGCTACATCCTCCACGCCGTCAGGTACGTTCCTTATGACACTATCCACGATACTATCCACACGGGCCGATTGGAGCTGCTCAACCGTCTTTATATCCGGAGGTAACTCCACCATTATGACATCTGCCCTAAGGGGCGTCCCAGCAAGGACAAGCACTACAGCAAAGGAAGAAGGAAGAAGGAAGAAGGAAGAAGGAAGAAAGACCCTTCTCCCTTTCACCACCTTTCAGGATACCGTTGAAGAATGCCTGAAGATTCCTCTTAAGCATCATAAGAGAGTATTATACACGCGAAAAGGCCTCCTTGTCAACTCCCCCTACCGCACCACTATCTTACCCGTTCTACCCCTGCTCCTTACGAAGTACAGTCCGGGCCTCAAGGAGACGGTACTGCCCTTTCGTACCTCCCCTACCAGCCTCCCGTCGTACGAGTAAAGAGCCAGGTCCTCCAACGCCGTCAGCCTCCGCCCGTTGAGGCGGTAAGGCGTGAAGGTTATGCGGGGTCTGGTCTCCGAAACGGAGGTGGTGGTGTAGGTCCATACGTTGAAGTTAGTATAGGTTGAATATCGCATCGGTGGTAAGGGTATAGTATCCCACGGTACCGTAGTAGTGTCTACAAGAGCATATCTTATATAAAAAATGATGCTATCCACACTAAAGAGAATCATACCCAAATCGCCGACATACTTCAGGCGGATATAGTGATAGTACATATACTCGGTGCAACACCCAAGGTACCCACCCGTATCCGACCACACTCCTGTGTAGTAGAGTATCACCTTAAAGGGGTTTATATGCACTTCGGCAGTATCCCCAGAGTAATGAACCAACACGGCGTAGGAGGTGTCGTAGTACAGGCTGTCCTCTATCCCATCCCAGTTCTCGTCATACCCAAGTGACCTTTTAACCCCAAGGGCGTACTTGCACGTATCTACCGTTTGCCACGTATCCCCCACAATAAGGGGAAACTTCAGTACCCTCATCCCGGATTCGGAGAAGTAGAAACTGTGGTAAGCGTTTACGAAGTCAACCAGATACGTACCGTCGTAGTACGCATAGGCTGTGTCGGTGTAGGGGTCGTAAGAGAAGGAGTGAATGTAGAAGTCAGCCCTGTCTACGGGTGTTGAGAAGGAGCAACGGCTTCCCGTACCGTCCCAAGGACCTACGGTAAGGACGGTCTCCTGGGCGTAGGCTTCATCTTGTTCCACGAAGTACCACCGGGTTGCACCCGGCGTGTATCCACCCCAGCCGAGATCTGCAAGTAAGAGTACCATCATCTTTTGCCCTCCATACACTTAAAGCACAGGTCAAGGCCCCGGTACCCGGTGAAGGTATCCCTACCGGTTATCGCAAGTACCCGCAGTTCCTTCCCATCCGGTCCGATTATCAGAACGCCGAAGATGTCATCCCCGTCGTAGCCAGAGACACCATCGTGGTCGTAGTCTATCCACACGACCAGAGTATCGCTGGAGTCAGCAGAAACCGTATCACCGTAGGAGGAGGGGGGAAGGGGGGCGTAAAGTCCTCCGGCATACTCCGCTAACTTCACGTACCTGCTGGAGATCACCTCGTAGCCTGAAGTATCTCCCCGTAGGATTACGGTATCCCTGCCGTTTATGGTTATCGTATCGCCCTTTGTACCTATGGGAACGTTCTCAAGCGATACCAACATAAATGTTCCGGGGTATATGGCTATCTTCAGAAGTTTATGTTCCTCGCATACCTTCAGAAACGTACTGTCAAGGGTATAAATCACCGTATCCGCTCCGCCTACTACAACGGTATCCAGAGGGGTCCCATCTCCACATAGGATGCCGAGGGTGTCAGAGAGTGGGTAGGATATAAGGAGGTTTATCGTCGTACCGTCGTTGGAGGTGCTAAGGCTTACCCCCATCGTGGGAGGTGAGGTGTCCTTTTTGCATCCTGTGCCTGCGGCAAACAGAATCAGACCTAAGATGAAAACCGCCCGTTTCCTCATCTCAAGACCTCCTTAGATGTCTATTATATGGACGAGTACCGTTTGCCCCCAGAATCGGATTGAAAAAATCTATCCGAGGCTCAACATCACCCTCTCCAGTATCCTGTCCGCCGCACCGGGGACGAAGTAGTGGGAGAGTCTGTTTCTATAGACCCGTGATTTAGTTATGAGGTGGCGCAGTTTCTCCTCTACCTTCTCCAGCGACACCTCCTCTTGAAGGAGCATCTCCCCAGCGCCGAAGCTGACCACGTCTAAGGCGTTGTGTATCTGATGCCCCCCCGCATAGGGGTATGGGATGAAGAGCGGTGGAACCCCGAAGTGGGCTATCTCCCCTATGCTACTCATCCCCGCCCGGCTTATTATTACATCAAGGGCCGAGTAGAAGGCCCCCATATCCTTGAGGAAGGGGATGAAACGGTAGTTGCTCCCCTCCTCCGCCTCCCCCCTCTTGCCTACGAGGGCTAGGACGTAGTACCTCCGGGTGTTGGCTAAGCTCTTGGCGAGGGTATTTAGAAAGACGGAGCCTTGACTCCCACCCATTATACCGACTACGGGCAGATCCGTAGATATTCCCAACCTCTCCCTCGCCACCTCTTTGGGTAAGGGGTACAGGCCCCTCCTTATAGGAATGCCGACGAACACCCCCCTGCGGTAGAACCGAACGGAGTTCCGAAAGGCACACAGGACCTCCGTAGCAAAGGGTTCAAAGAACCGGTTGGCCCTTCCGGGCATAGCATCCCCTTCAAAGAGGTAGTACCTTTTGCGGAGAAGTAGGGCGTTGAAGAGGGGGGGGAAGACCGGATAACCCCCAAAGGCGAGGAGCGTTCGGGCCTTCCAAACGAGGGGGAAGGTCTGTAGTATGCCCCTAAGCGTCCCCAACGCTCCCCTTGGCCTAAGTTCGGCAGCCGAATATACGTAGGTGGCCCTATCCACACCCATCTGGACCTTCAAACCTCCCAAAATGAGGTGCGCATCAATACCCCGTTCCAAAGCCACGTCCAGAACGGAAAGGGCGGGGGAGACATGCCCCCCTGTCCCCCCTGAAACGAGGAGGAGGTCCATTAACGCCGTCTATTCTACGGCGGGCCTTAGAAGTAAAAGGTGGCCTTAAAGTTCAACCTCTCCGCCAGTCTGAAGATGCCCAGGGAGCTGTTGAGGGTAGTATCCGGGGAGCCTTCCAAGGTGATACTGGAGTGGCTCAAGCTTAGGAGGTAGATGCCATAGTCCAAGCCGAGGGAGACGTTGTCGGTTATGAAGTACTCGCCAGAGATGCGGAGGGGGACGGCGATGGCGTTAGCCTTTATGAAGTACGTGGTATCGCTGACCGAAACGGTCGTCGTATCTATATCCGTGTAGTGCGTCCAGGTGCTATCCCTCATGTTCATTTTGCTGTTGAGGTATATGAACCTGAACTCCGGGCCGATCCTAAGGAGACCCTTCTCCCCGCGGAAGGGAACGAAGGACACGCCCAAGCCTACCTCAACGGGGAAGTAGGTATAAACGAAGTCTATCCTCTCGTACTCGGTGTAGTAGCCCCCTTCGTACCAGCTGATGATCGTGGGGTGGTCCTTACTGTACCCCATTCCGAGGGCAAGGTAGAGACCGAGACCCTCACCGAGGTGGTAGCCGAGGTTCACCCTCGCGCCGTAGGCGACGACCTTCTGCTCCCCGTAAATGTAGTACAGGGGCGGGAACTCGTACGTGCGCGTCTCAAGGGACGCCCACATCTTACCGGCAAGAGAGTATGCCATCAGCACCATCATAGCCTGAATATTATAAACCGGTTGCAGAAGGAGCCGCCCGGCTGTAAAATAGAGGTGTTATGCTTTTCAGTGAAGTGATGAGGAGGCTTGAAGCGGAGGCGAAGGCCCTAAAGGAGGGAAGAGGTTCGCGGATGGACTGGAGGATCCTGACTCTCCTATACTGCATCAAGGTCGGGGTGTACGACAGCCTATGCACCCTCCTTCTGGACCTTTCCGAGAGGTTTGAACGTCGGGAGACCTATACCCACAGCCTTATGGAGGAGTTCCGGAGGGATTTTACGGCCTTTCTGAAGACCCTCGGTGAGGAGGGTAAGAGGTTCCTCAAGGAGGAGATGGAGAGCCTCTCCAACGAGGTCGCACGCTACGACCACTGGTGGTGGAGGGCGTTAAGGGATATAATACCGGCTTAAGGTATGCCCGTCTGGGTCAACGTCTTCTTCGGCACCTCCTCCTACTCCTACGCCGGTGTCCTCTACCGGTACGGTGGCAGGTCCTACTCCCTCGGAGGGGAGTACGCCTGGGGGAGGGGGAACTTCCATCCCGTGGGCCTCCGGATTTCCCCGAAAGGTAAGTGGCTCTTCGTGATGGACTACAGGGAGGGGGAGGTGGTGAGGGTCTGGAGGACGTCCGGAGGTTTGGAGATAGACGGGGGAAACCGTACGTGGGCGGTAGACCTCGCCCTCGGCCGGAGGTGGAGGTACCCGATGGGCGGCCGCTTCGTAGCCCACCTGTCCGTAGCCATAGCCTTGAGGGTCTCCGGTTTCCGCGACTCCCCCGACTTCGCTGGCGATATAGCCGAGAGTATGTTAGGCTACGGCCTGACCGTTAAGGGCCTGGGCGGGATATACTACCGTCTATGGAGGGGGTTGGGCGTAGGGGGGAACCTCCTCCTTGAGTTCTCCCCCTTCCTCTTCTATCGGGGCAACGGCTTTCTGTGGTCCCCCTTAATGGGGGAGACGTTGGGGGGTACCGTCTCCATAGTGTGGGAGAAACTTCCGTAGAATATCCCCGTGCTTTTCCTCCCCATATGCAACCCCGTCCATCCCTACTTCGGTGCGTCCAACTGTGAGGTCTACTCCTACACCTTCTACTCCGATGCGGCCTACCTCCTCCTTGAGGACTTCGTGAACCTCCCCAACTACTCCAAGAGGGTAAGGACGGACGTATATACCCACAAGCTCCTCCCCGTAGGTTCCAACCTGAACTACCAGAAGGTGGGGGTACGGTTCGCCTCCCCTAACCTCGTCGGAGAGGCCTTCACCCGGCGAAACGGCCTTACGGAGGATTACGCCTTCGGGGTCTACGGTAGGTGGAGGGGGTTCGGGGGGTACCTCTACCGGGGTAGCGAGTACCCTTTCGCCGGTGAGGG
>WGAN01000189.1 GCA_015494805.1 Caldifarciminota bacterium | reverse complement strand
GGTGTATTCCGTCAGCGGCAGACTCGTCTTCAGGGGCGAGGGCAGGGTATCTCTGCCCTCCGGTGTGTATTTCGTTAAGGTCAAGGATAAGGTGTTTAAGGTCGTTGTGCGGTAGGCCGTCTCACCCCATCGCCTCCAGCTGCCTCTTTAGGGCCGTCATCTTTTCCTTCAGCTCCTCGTACTTCCTCCTCTCCGCCTCAACTATGTGGGCCGGCGCCTTCTTAACGAAGTCGGAGGACAGCTTCCGCTCTATCTTCCCTATGACCTTCTCAAGCTGGCCTATCTCCTTCTTCAGGCGGGAGACGACCTTATCCCGCTGCTCCCTGGAGAGTCCTATATAGACCTCAAGCCTGGAGGGAAGGCGGACCCATACGTCGGCCTCTCCCCTCTCGGCCCCGGCGAGGACCTCAAAGATGGGGTCGACCTCACCCCTGTAGGGCGCCCTCTTCAGGCCTATGGTGTCCCTTATCGCCCGGAACTCCCTGACGGCCTCTTTCAGGGCCTCGTACTCCCCGTACTCCTCCGGGAAGCTGTAGGGCACTTTCGGCCACTCCGTCCTCATCAGGGAAGGGGCCTTCTCCGGCAAAGGCATGTTCTCGTAAGCGGCGTCGCTTATGAAGGGCATGAGGGGATGGACCATCTTCAGGGCGTTCAGCCAGACGTAGTAGGCGAGGTTTATGGCGTTCCTATCTCCGGCCTTCAGGTCCGGCTTCAGGGACTCAAGGAACCAGTCGGTGAGGTTGCTCCATATGAGGTGGTAGATGAGGTGGGCGTACTCGTCAAAGCGGTAGTTTTCAAGGGCCTCGGTTATCCTCTCGGCGTAGAGCTTCAGGGTGTGCAGCGCCCACTTCTGGTAGAGCTTTTCGGGTTCAAACTTCAGGTCTATGCCAACGCCCTCGCTGGAGAGGACGAGCAGGCGGGTGGCGTTCCATATCTTGTTGGCGAAGTTCCTCCCCACCTCAAGGGCCTTCTCGTCAAACCTTATGTCCCTGCCTTCGGGCGTGAGGCTCAAGACACCGTAGCGGAGGCCGTCGGCCCCGTAGTCTTCCAACAGCTCAAAGACCTCCCTGTAGTTCTTGAGGGTTTTGGAGAGTTTGCGTCCGTACTTGTCCCGTAGGAGGCCGTGTAGGTAGAGGACCTCAAAGGGGACCTTCCCGGTGAAGAAGAGGCCGGCCATGACCATACGGGCGTCCCAGAAGAATAGGATGTCCCAACCGGACTGGAGGAACTGGGTCGGGTAGAAGACCTTCAGGTCCTCGGTCTCCTTCGGCCATCCGAGGGTGGCGAAGGGCCACAGCCAGGAGGAGAACCACGTGTCCAATACGTCCTCGTCCTGTTCAAGGGGGACCTCCTTACCGTAGTACTCCCTCGCCTGCCTTCGGGCCTCCTCCTCGTCGTAGGCCACGAACTCCTTCCCATCGGGGCCGTACCATACCGGTATCCTGTGGCCCCACCATATCTGGCGGCTTATACACCAGTCCCGGACGTTGGTCAGCCAGTTCCTGTATATCTTACCGAACATCTCCGGGATGATCTTCAGCTCCCCCTCCTCCCACACCTTGAGGGCAGGCTCGGCGAGGGGCTTCATCCTGACGAACCACTGAAGGGAGGGGAGCGGTTCTATTACGGTGCCGCAGCGGTAGCACCTTCCGGGGGCGTAGGTGTGGTCCTCAACCTTCTCAAGGAGACCCTCTTCGGCGAAGGCCTTAACTATCTCCTCCCTCGCCTCAAAGCGATCCAGCCCCGCCCACCTGCCGGCGTTCTCGTTCATCCTGGCGTTGAAGTCTATGACCTGGACTTTGGGGAGGTTGTGCCTCTCCCCTATCTCCCAGTCGTTGAAGTCGTGGGCGGGCGTGACCTTAACGGCCCCCGTGCCGAACTCCATATCTACGACGGGGTCGGCTATTATGGGAATCTCCGGTGGAACGGGGTTTCCGTCTATGTCCTTCCTCTCACCGACGAAGGGGAGCCGCACCTTCTTACCTATGAGGTGCTTATACCTCTCGTCCTCTGGATTTACGGCGACGGCAGTATCCCCGAGGTAGGTCTCCGGTCGCGTCGTGGCGACGGTTATGTAGCCATCACCGTCTGCAAGGGGGTACCGCAGGTAGTATATCTTCCCCTGCTCCTCCTCCCTCTCAACCTCGTCGTCGGCGAGAGCGGTCCCGCACCTCGGACACCAGTTTATGAGCCTCTTACCCCTGTATATCAGGCCCGCCCTGTAAAGCTCCACAAAGGCCGTCTTTACGGCCAGACTGTAGTCCTCGTCAAGGGTGAAACGTACCCTGTCCCAGTCGGGGGAGACCCCCAGACGCTTCAGGGCCTGGAGTATCCTACCACCGTACTTCTCCTTCCACTCCCACACCCTCTTCAGGAACTCCTCCCTTCCGAGGTCAAAACGGCTCTTACCCTCCTTCGCCAGTTCCCTCTCAACCACGTTCTGGGTGGCTATTCCGGCGTGGTCCGTTCCGGGCTGCCAGAGTACGTAGAAGCCTGCCATTCTCTTGTAGCGGGCGACGACGTCCTGAATGGTGTTGTCCAATACGTGGCCAAGGTGGATGTCGCCGGTGACGTTGGGCGGTGGCATCATTATGGTGAAGGTGGGCTTACCGGACCTTTTGGCCTCCTCGGCTGTGGCACGGAATAGTCTGTGCTTGAGCCACTTCTCGTAGAGTTTCCTCTCCCACTCGCGGTAGTTGTAGGTTTTGTCCATGGCGTGGATTTTAAGCACGAAAGGGGAGGGGTGTTATAGTATCCTGAAGACCTCCCCGTCAAGATTCATCTCATAGATTTCGGGAGAGTTAGAAACACTGCTTAAAGATTTTACTTCATTAACGACGGAAGTTGGAATTTCTCTCCTGTGCTTTGCAAGGTAAAAGAGAACAGGTTTAATGTTATATTTGCTACTTTCGGGAATATGGCCACCTATATCACCCCTTGCCCAATTTACGTAATATTCTAACTGTTTGGGTGCAAGATTGATTCCCAATTTTGATTTTGGATGCTTTAATTCAATTATCCTATATAAATATTCAGTTTCGTCTAATCTTTCTATTGTCATAATATCAATCTTTTGCATTCCCGATCCGGCGAAAACTTCATTACCTATCCACACTATATTTTTGCCAAAAATCTGTGGATAAAAATCGTTATTTCCGATTTTTATGTTTTGTAATATGTAAGCTTGTAAATAGGATTCTCCTCTTTTAATATCTTTCAATTCCAATCTCACAGGATTCCCTATATTATGCATTTTAGCTCTATTACTTGAGATTATTTCAAAACTGCCTTTATCAAATGTAAAACAGCAACTCCTGATATTACCCCATTTATTTTCTTCTCGTATTAAGGAAATTAATCTTCTAGTTTCCCAGGGAAACAGCATTGTGTTTCCTCGCTTACCTTTCATTTTTCTGTAAATTAGCATCCAAATCACTTCCTTGGAGTAGGTAGGGAGCTTATCCAAAGCCACCCATTCCAGTACCCCCTTTGGATAAACCTTATAAGGTCTTATTTTCTTCCTGTAGATCAATTTCAAAGGCTCGTACTTTTTTGTCCTTTCACTATAATACCACGGTAGATTGGGTTCATTAGCATTACTTCCCTTTAAATGATAAACGGTATTATCTATCGCTTTAAAGATGCCAAGAAATCTTCCCTTTTTCTCCGTCGTTCCTTCAATATAAAAGAAAATAAAATCACCTTCCTTTACTCTTAGCATATCGGCCAAAAGCCCTATATGGCTGTCTTTACCTCCAGCACCCACACCCACGAACTGGTACTCCAAATGGATGGGTAAAGTATCCTCATTAACAACGAAGACGTGTCCTCTCATCATCTTGCTTTCCCCTTCTTTTTGCG
>WGAN01000188.1 GCA_015494805.1 Caldifarciminota bacterium | reverse complement strand
TACTCCTTCCTTAGCGGGGTGTTCTCTGCTATATCTGAAACAGGTTGTCAAAACAAAGGAGGTGAAGCATGAGCAACAGGAAGATTCCCAACATCACCGTAACTCTCATATTTGAGGGGAGCGCCCTCAACAGGGACGAGAAGATAGGAGGCAACATCCTATCGGTTAAGAAGCTAACACGGGGAAACCGTACCCTCTCCTTCATCGGAAAACCCGCCATAAGGCATTACCTGTTCCAGACACTCGTAAAGGCGAGTGGTTGGAGGCCAGCGAAGGTGAAAGCGGACGGGGACGTTATTCAGTTTGACATAACTCAAGACGACATCATCACCAGCGAAGAACTGGACGCCTTCGGGTATATGTACACCATAGGGGGAGAGAACTCCATCACCCGTAAGGCCCCCGTAGGTATAACCAAGGCCGTCTCCCTTGAGCCTTACCTTGGCGATATGGCCTTCTACGCCAACCACGATATGGTCAGACGGGCGAAAGGTGAAGCTAAATCCAACCCTAATCCCAACCCCTACCAGAAGGAGGAGCATCTCTCCTTCTACAAGGTGTCCTTCACCGTAGATACCGAGAGGCTCGGAAGGGACGAGTGGATCGTTTCCCACGCCCCGACTTATGATGAGGACAACAGCACCCTTGAAATAACTATACATGTGGAAAAAAACAAAAGCAAGAACGGGAGGGGAAAGGGGAAGAAGGAGGAAAAAGAGGAAGAAAAAGAAGAAAAAATCGTCAAGAAAGTAAAAGCACACCGTATAGATGGCAAAGAGAACGAGTACGAGGTACTTGGAGAGGACGGAACGGTAAAAGGTACCATCAGGTGGGAAGAGCTAGGGGGCAGGTACCGCGTGATCTTTGAGGTGCCGGAGGAGGAGAAGGAGAGGCGCATCAGAGACCTCCTGGACGCCATAAAGAACGGCCTTGACGCCCAATCGTCCAACGAGGCCAACACCATCGTACCCCTCTTCATCATCGCCGGAGCCGTCAGGGTTCCGTCCCCCGTATTCCACCCCTACATCTACCTTGAGCCGGACGAGGAGAAGCGTAAGCTCGTCGTAAAGGGTATAAGGGACGCCCTTGCCAACAGTTGGGTCGTTGAAAAACCTCCCTACCGTATGGCCTACGTATGGTGCGCGGAGAGGTTCGCCCTCCCCGGAAACCTGCCAAAGTACTACACGAGGTGGTCGTCCTTCGTGGATAACCTATTCACCGTCGGGGAAAGGCAAACCGTAGACGAAGATGAAAGCCCTACGCCTTAAACTCTACCAGCCCCAGGCCCACTACCGCCTACCCTTCACCTATCAGCGTAGGCACACCTACCCCATACCTCCCTACTCAACCATTATTGGTATGCTCTGCAACGTCCTCGGCATAAGGAACCTCAAGGGAGAAGGTGAGCCGGAGGACGAGAACTTCAGGGAGTTGAAGCGCGTCAAACTGTCCGTAGCCGGCAGGTTCGCCGCCAAGACGACGGAGTACATCTGGTTCAGAAACTTGAGTGAGGATCAACATAACAAGAGGTTCGGCTCTGCGACGAACCGGAGGATAAACGGCTTAGTGGAGCATCCGGGCGGTCAGTCCCCCGTGTCCATAGACATCTTAAACGACGTCCATCTGTTCATATACGTCCATCACCAGGACGCTGGCTTCCTGAAGACGATAGAAGACGCCCTCCACAGCCCCGAAAGGTGGCTCTCTCCCTTACATCTCGGCCGGGCCGAGGACTGGGTGGTGATTGAAGACGTTTCCATAGTTTCGCTTAGCGACACCGAGAAACCCGTCCGTGGGTACCCCGATTGGTTCTTCTACGTGCCGGAGGAGAAGGCCCCCGGAGTTGGACTGGCTTACCGCCTACCCACCTTCTACAGGCTCATAGACGGCGTAAGGACCTTTGACTTCGTACGGGCCTACCTCGTCTCCTCCGGATTCGCTGGCGAGGTCAAAACTCGCTTTGACGAGGAGGCCGATATGCCGGTGTTCCTCACAACCCTAACGGAGGCAGGGCAAGATGAGGCTTAAGATCAGGTTCAAACCTACGGGAGGGCAACCGGAGAGCCTCCCGATTGATTACAGGGGGATCTTCATCTCCTTCGTAAAGTCGGCCCTCCTGCCCCGCTTCCCCCATATCTTTGAGAACCGCCTCGTGAAACCCTACACCTTCGCCGTCCTCTTCAACAGAGGGGTCAAGTTCAGCGGTAGGGAGATAACGGGGATAGGGCGGATGGACTTCCTCTTCTCCAGCGGCGACCCCGAAATCCTGACGGC
>WGAN01000187.1 GCA_015494805.1 Caldifarciminota bacterium | reverse complement strand
AGCCTTTATATTTCCTAAATAGGTATTAGCGATTTTCTAAAGGGTAAGTTTCAGATTTTAAAAATACGTTCGCCTTCCGTCCGATGGCGAACGGGACCCCCGACAGCGGATAGGGATCCCTCTACTGGCTTAATGCCGGATACGGGAAACTACGCCAGTCCTCCGTAAAATACCGCCTATGTACGTCCTGATGAACGAGGAGCAGATAAACCGCACCCTAAAACGGATGGCCCTTCAGGTCTGGGAGGAGTTTGAGGATCTGGAGAACCTCATCATCGTAGGTATAAAGACCCGCGGGGTCCCCTTGGCCCGGAGGTTAAAGGAGAACCTCAAAGCCTTCTCCGGCTACGACGTCCAGCTCGGTGAGGTGGACATAACCTTCTACCGGGACGACCTCTCCCTCGTCTCCGAGGCTCCGAAGGTGAAGGGTACGAACCTCCCGTTCTCCTTAGACGACCGAAGGGTACTCTTAGTGGACGACGTCCTCTACACGGGTAGAACGGTTAGGGCGGCCCTGGACCAGATATTTGAGTTCGGGAGGCCCAAGGTGGTGAAGTTGGCCGTCTTGATAGACAGGGGGTGGAGGGAGCTGCCCATACACGCCGATATCGTCGGTAAGGCCATAACCACGACGGAGAGACAGATAGTGAAAGTCCAATGTCCCGAAACGGACGACGTACCCGCACCGAGGGTTCTGATAGTAGAGCGATGAGGTGGATAGTAGCCTTCGGGTACGCCATCGCCATCCTGTGGTTCCTCTTCAGCCTTATCACCTTCCTGTACAACTACGCGGAGTTGAGGAGGTTGGAGGCCGAGATGGGACGGATAAGGGCGGCCATAACGGTGTATAAAACCGATATGGTGCTTTTGAAAAAGGGGGTAAGCCGTGAGGTTAAGGATAGCTCTCGTGCAGTTAGACACGACGACGAGGGAGGAAGTCCTAAGAAAGGTAGAAAGTAGCGTCCGGGACTTCCGGGCGCACATCTACGTACTACCGGAGCTTCTCACTACGGGCTACAAGGACCCCGTAGGTAAGGCGGAGAGCTTTAGAGGGGAGACCATAACGAGGTTGAGGGAACTGGCCGAAGATAAAGGGGTGGCCTTCGTCTTCTCCTTCGCCCGGAGGGACGAGGACGGGAGGGTCAGGAATACGGCCGTGGTGATAGATAGGGACGGGAGGATAGCCTCCTACTACGACAAGGTCCACCTCTTTTTACCCCTAAGGGAAGGGGAGATGTTTGCGGCCGGGGATAAGATAGGGGCTTTCGTGGCCTTCGGGGGTGTAAAAGCGGGGCTGCAGATATGCTACGACCTAAGGTTTCCGGAGGCCTTCCGTAAGCTCGCCCTCTCCGGTGCCGAGGTGGTATTCGTCCCCGCCCAGTGGCCGTTGGTCAGGGTGGAGGTGTGGAGGTCCCTCCTCGTATCCCGTGCCGCCGAGAACGGTATATTCGTAGTCGGAACCAACCGGGTCGGGGAGGAGAACGGCATAACCTACGGTGGGAACTCCGCCGTGATTTCCCCCTCCGGCGAGGTACTCCTTACGCTGGGCAAACGGGAGGCCGTAGGGGTGGTGGAGATAGAAACCGAAGAGGTGAAGTCGGCAAGAGAGAGCATAAACGTCCTAAAGGACAGGAGACCGGAGCTTTACTGACGTGCTTCTACTCCTCTCCTTCGCCTGCGACACCGCCCCCTACTCCGAGAGGATGACCTACCGCAGGAGTATAGTGAGACTCGGATACCCCGTAGAGGTCCGGGAAGACTACTCCCTGATCGTCGCCGGTAAGAGGTTGGGAGGCCCGCTCCGGAGAGCCGTACCCGCTTCCTCTGGGGAGGTTGAACCCCTCCGAGCCTACGACAACACCCGGCCTATGCCCATCTCCCACACCACCACCGACACCGCCACCCTCATAACCTTGGGGGAGGGCTGCCTCCCTCCAGGAAGGCACAGGATAACCCTCTTCTACCGCCTCTATCCCAGAAGGGGAACCCTCCGCCTGAACGTCCTGAACGGGGACTTTCCGGTACCCATAGACTACGTAGAGGTCCTCCTACTCTCGCCCGACTCCTCCCTTCCTTCAACGGTGATGGCGGGGTCCCTAAGGGTGGCTAGGATTCCGGGGTTCTCGGCCCTTAGACTGGTGGGGGACGGTCCCTACGACCCCGATAGAAAGTTGGACGTAGTGGTCCCTCTACCGAAGGCCAAAGGGGATTGGCGGCTTTTGCCCTTACTGCTCCTGGCGTTCCTCCTCCACGCCATCGCCGGCCAGACGGGAAAGCCTCCCTCTCCACCCTTAGAATAGTCCTCTATGTACGTGGCCCTTATCGTTTTATACATCCTCCTCGTCCTCGTGATGATTGTCGTTGTACTCATTCAGGAGCCTCGGACGGGGGGCGGTCTCGGTATAGCCTTCGGTGGGGGGGTTGAGAACGTCATAGGGGTGAAGACGGCTCCCACCTTCTTTACCAACCTGACCATCGGACTCGGCGTAGCCTTCGGGGTCATGGCCTTCATCCTGTCTATGATGTCGGGGGCGGGTACGGCCTCAACCTCCGTCGTTGCCCGTGAGGCGGGCAAGGGGACGGTCTATAAGGTCCTACAGGAGCTTCAGCGTCAGGCTCCACCCGCCCAGGGTGGTGCGGTGGCCCCGGCCAAGCCCACCCAACCTACGCCCCAACAGGGTAAGTGAGGGAGTACGCCTTCTTTACGAACTTCCCCACCCCTCAAAAGGTGGACCTGTTTAACCGTTTGAGTGAAATCCTGTCGGGTCGGATAGTCTTCTTCTTCTACGCCAAGTCCGTCCCCAAGCGAAAGGGTTGGGAGAGGACCCTAAGGAGGGCCAACTTCCGGTACGAGATAATGGAGACCCGCAGGGTGAAGACCTCCATCGGCTTCGCCGCCGACGAGGGCTACGCCTTCCTCCCGACCCGCCTACCCCCGTTGCGGCACTTCAGGAAGGTGGTCATCAGCGGTGGTCTGACACCTTCGGAGTTGCTCCTGGCCTTGAGGTCGGTCGGTGAGGGGGTGCCTTACGTCCTGTGGAGTGGCGCCCCATCCTTAACCTTCGGGGGATGGTGGGGGGTACCCTACCGCATCCCCATCCGGTTCCTCCTCTTCTCCAACGCCGATGTAGTGGTGGCGGCTACGACCTTGGCGGCGGAACACGCCCGTCGGCTCGGTGCTAAGAGGGTGATGGTGGCGCATACGGCCTTCAAGGCGGACAGGTTCCGGTACGATAAGAGGCACAGGGGTAGGTGCCTATCCCTCCTGTTCGTCGGCCGCCTGATAAAGGTCAAAAGGATTCCGGATCTCCTCTTCGCCCTTACCGGGGTCGGGGGGGTGGCCCTTGACATCGTAGGGGAAGGCCCGCTTATGGATGAACTGAAGGATCTTTCCGAGAGGTTGGGACTCGGAGGCAGGGTCCGTTTCCTAAGAAGCCGCCCTTACGAGGAGATGCCGAACCTTTACCGGAGGTACGACCTCCTCGTCCTCCCCTCCCGTTGGGAGGTTTTCGGCTTCGTCGTAGTTGAGGCCGTCCTGTCCTCCGTTGCGGTTCTTGTCTCCTCCGGTGTGGGTGCCAAGGACTTCCTACCACCGTACGCCATCTTCCCCGTTGGTGATGTGGGGGAGATAGCCCGTAAGGTTGAGCATCTCAAAGACCCACGCAGGAGGGAGGACCTCGTCTCCTACGCCCGTAAGAGGGTAGAGGAGTTGGCCACACCCGACAGGTGGGCGACCACTTTCGCCTCGGCTTTGGAGGAAAAGCACCGTTAATCGCACCACGGCCCAACTTCCGGCTCTATAATCGTCCAATGTTCCTCCTGATCCAGATGTCCGTATCGCCGGAGCTTGTTGGGCTTTACGGTGAGGGCCTCCGTATGCTCTTCGTCCAGAACGTCGGCCAGCTGCCCAACGAGGTGGTCTTCTACTCTATGCACCCGACGACGGCCTACGTCCTCAAGGACGGCACCATCCACATCAACGGCGTAAGGGTATCCTTCGGGACGAAACCGAGGTTCATAACGGGCGATATGCCCCTGAAGACGAAGGTCTCCTACTTCGGCCAAGGGAAGGCCATAAGCAACGTACCGACGTACAGGCGGGTCGTCCTGAAGGAAGTCTATCCGAAGATAGACGCCGTCCTGACGGCCGACGGCAGGGGGGTCGTTGAACTCCAGTTCATCGTCCGCCCCGGTGGGGATCCGGAACAGATAAGGGTTGAGACGGATGGAGATATGAAAGTGGAGGGGGATGGCCTCTATATCGTCAAGGATGGTAAGAAGGTTGTGAAGATAAGCGGTCTCAAGGCCTATCAGGGGGCGGAGGAGGTTGAGGTCAGACCCGTACTTTCAGGAAACACCCTCAAGTTTGCAGTCGGGGAGTACGACAGGAGGCACACCCTCGTTATTGACCCGATAGTTGCGGCGATACTGGCCTCCAGTAGCGTAGACGCGGCCACATCTGTAGCCGTATCACCCGACGGCTACGTCTTCGTCGCTGGCGAGACCGCCCTTTACGATGACTTCGCACCGAATGCGAAGGTCTTCGGCTCCACCTTCCCCTACTACTTTGACGCCTTCGTCAGTAAGTTGAGCAACGACCTTACGGAACACATCGCCACGGCCGTACTGGGATCGGAGGCGAGCGATGGAGCGAGGGCCGTCCTCGTGAGCCGCAGCGGGGAGGTGTTCGTTGCGGGATGGACGCAGGATTACTACGGGTTCGCACCGAGCAGGAAGGTCTTCGGTAAACCGGGGGGTGGAACGGATGCCTTCGTCAGTAAGTTGAGCGGGGACCTGAACCGGCACATCTCCACGGTAATACTCGCCTCAAGCAGGGGGGACAGGGTGGAGTCCCTATCTATGGACGGCGATGGGAACGTTTTTGCGTTAGGCATAACTAAGCACTACGAGGACTTCGCGACGAACATGGTGGTCTTCGGTTCGCCCGGAAGAGACGACATCTTCGTCAGTAAGCTAACCAACGACCTAACCGAAGTCATCGCCACGGCCGTACTGGGGTCGGAGGGGTTGGACTTGTCCAGGTCCGTAGCCGTAGGCCCGAAGGGAGACGTCTATATCACCGGCTTTACATTGTCTTCCGAGGAGTTTGACCCGGACGGCAAAATTATCAAGGTTCTCAACCTATTCCCGCACCACAAAATTTCGTCTTACTTCGTCGGTAGGTTGTCCAACGGCTTAGACAGCCTCACATCCACAGTGTTTCTGCCCTTAGTTCCCTTCCTTTGGTCAATTCCGTCCATCGCCGTAGATTCCAACGGGGACGTATTCATCGCCGGGACTATAGGCAACCCTTCCATCAGATTACCGAAGTTGAGGGTCGTCGTGGGAAATCCCTTCAAGATGTACGTTTTCTACGTTTTCGTGGCCAAATTCACCGAGGACCTTAAACTCTTGGCTACGGCGGCGCTCTCCCACAAGAAACACAACTTCGCTTACGCAATCGCCGTAGATGACAGCGGGAACGTCTTCGTCGCCGGGATAACGCAGTGGTTTATGGTGGAACCTCCCGACATAGGTCCCCCCTACCCGTTCGTCAGTAAGTTGAGCAGCGACCTCTCCCGGCACTTGGCCACCGTCCTGCTCTCACCGAGGGGAGGAGCAGAGACCCGCGCTTTAGCCGTAGGACCCAGGGGGTACGTGTTCGTCGCCGGCATCGCGGGGGACACCGGCACCCTCAAGGGCGAAAAGAGGGTCTTCGGGGACGTTAAGGAGGGGAACGCCTTCGT
>WGAN01000186.1 GCA_015494805.1 Caldifarciminota bacterium | reverse complement strand
CTGGCGAAGAGGCGGGCCTCCTCGTAGGCCCCTTCGGCTATTCCGAGGGCCTGCGCCCCTATACCGATGCGGCCGTCGTTCAGTATCTCCATCGCTATCTTAAAGCCCTGTCCCGGCTCCCCGAGGACCTCGTCCTCCGTCGCCTCGTAGTTCTCAAGGACTATCTCACCGCTCCAAGCCGCCCTTATTCCGAGTTTCTTCTCCCTCTGCCCCCTTATCACCCCCTCCCTCTCCAGGTCTATCAGGAAGGCCACCACCCCCTTGTGGCGCAGCTCCGGGTTGCTCTGGGCGAAGAGGATGGCGTAGCGGGCGACCGGGGCGTTGGTTATCCAGACCTTTTGACCGTTGATTATCCACCTGTCCCCCCTCTTCTCGGCCCTCGTCTTGAGGGCGGCGGCGTCGGACCCAGTGTGCGGTTCCGTGAGGGCGTAGGCCCCTATCATAACGGAGTTGCCCACCCTCTTACCTGCCGTTTCGGGTGAAACCAGAGGCTTCAGGAACTTCTCCTTCTGCTCCGGTGTCCCGAACTTCTCAACGCCGTAGGCGTAGAGGGAGTTGTTGACGGATGCTATGACGGCGTGGGAGGCGCACTCCTTGGCTAACTCCTCTATCACCAGTATGTAGGCCAAAGTGTCCATTCCTGCACCGCCCCACTCCTCCGAGACCTTCACACCGAGAAGCCCAAGTTCCCCCATCTCCCGGACGGTCTCGTAGGGGAACTCCTCCCTCTCGTCAATATCCGAGGCTATGGGTACTACCCGTCGCTTCACGAAATCCCTGACGAGTTCCCTTATCGCCCTGTGATCTTCGCTTAGGGAGAGGTCGACCATGGCCGTTATTCTACAGTAGGAACCCTAACCGGCGAAGGTGAAGTCCGACGTCGGTTCCCGGCGGGTTGGCCAACGGGGAAATTCTATCTACGCGAGTTGCTAGTTGAAGTATAGGAGACGAGCAAGAGAAAGGATGGAAAGAACAAGTGGGAAAGAAAGAGCTTTGAGGAAGAACATCTCGGCATCTATGTTCGTATGGATTACATCCGGATCGGGTTCAATCCCCTATCAGGCCTAATATTACGCCCGAATCTACTACCCATAAAACCACGATAAATAACCTTCATCCTTGACAATTTTTGATACTTTGCGAAGGGAGCCGTGGGGATTCTTGGACTCCATATGGATTAACGGAGGAGTTCAGGTTCAAAACTTATGGGAGGATGCAAAATCCGTACTGGGCGAATTGATGAAAAACCATCTTCCGGATGCGGTCGTACGTACTGTTTACCCCTCCTTCGGCCTCAAAACGGGCAGGGGTATCACGTCCCGGATGTTCTCCGAGCCGGTTATGAGCATAAAGATGCGGTCCAACCCAAGGCCGAGGCCACCGGTGGGAGGCATGCCGTACTCAAGGGCGGTTATGAAGTCCCAGTCTACATCCTCTGGAAGCTCCTCGTCTTTGGCCACCTTCCGCAGCTCCACCTCCTCAAGGAGCCTTCGTTTCTGGTCAAGGGGGTCGTTTAGCTCGGAGAAGGCGTTGGCCACCTCCATACCGGCGACGAACAGCTCAAACCTCTCCACCATCCCCTCCCTCTCCCTGTGCTTCCGGGCGAAGGGGGAAAGGGCGAGCGGGTGGTCTATTACGAAGGTCGGGTCCGTCAGGTGCTGGCCCACGAAGTGGTCAAAGAGTTTATCGTAGAGCTTGGCCTTCGTCGGGTTCTTTACCTTTATCCCCTCCCTCTGGGCCACCTCCATCAGCCTCTCGTACGGGGCCTTCAGGACGTCAAAGCCGACCTTCTCGTTCAGGGCATCCACGAAAGAGACCCGCTTGAAGGGACGGCGGGCGTCTATCCTCCTGCCCCGAAACTCAAACTCCTCCCCCCCAGTCAGGACTTTGACCATAGCGTTGAAGTACTCCTCCGTCAGGTCCATGACGTCGTTGTAGTCCCAGTAGGCGGCGTAAGCCTCAAGGGCCATGAATTCGGGGTAGTGGGTGGCGTCTATCCCCTCGTTCCGGAAGTTCTTCCCTATCTCGTATATCCGGGAGAAGCCCCCCACCAAAAGCTTCTTCAGGGACAGCTCCGTCGCTATGCGGAGGTAGAGGTCGGTCTCAAGGGCGTTGGAGTAGGTCTTGAAGGGCCTCGCCGTCGCCCCCCCGTATATGGGCTGCAGGATGGGGGTATCTAACTCCACGAACCCCCTGT
>WGAN01000185.1 GCA_015494805.1 Caldifarciminota bacterium | reverse complement strand
CCTTATCACCTCTCTGCCGTAGAGGGAGCGTATCAGGCTCCCCTCGGTGAGCCTGACCTCCTGACCACCCAGCCTCATGGTGGCTCCCATGCGGTCTATCTCCTTCTGATCCGGCAACAGGTGTATCACGGGGTGGGGAGTCTCTGGGTCAAACTCTTCGCTGTGGGCGTCCTTCAGACCAAGGACGTTCCGTGCCCACTCCACCGTCATCAGCTGCATACCGAGGCATATACCGAGGGTGGGTATCCCCCTCTCCCTCCCGAAGGTCAGGGCGGATATCTTCCCCTCAATCCCCCTCCTGCCGAACCCTCCGGCGATAACCATGGCGTCGTAATTCCCGAGGCCCTCCGTACCCTCACTCTCAAGCCTTATGGCGTCTACCAACGTTATCTCTGGCCTGACCCCGATCTGAGCTCCGGCGTGGACTATGGCCTCTATCAGGCTCTTGTACGCGTCTCTCACCTCTATGTACTTCCCCACTATGGCCACTCTGACGGATCTCTGCGGCTCCTCCACCCTCCGGACGAATTCTTCCCAATCCGAAAGGTCTCTGTCGCTGTATATCCCTATGCCTAGCTTCTCAAATATGAGGTCGTCCAAGTCCTGGTCGGCGAGGAGGAAGGGGACCCTGTAGACGTTACTCAGATCGTGGGCGCTTATGACGGCCCTCAGGGGGAGGCTGGAGAAGAGGGCGAGCTTACGGCGGGCCTCCGGCGTGAGAGGCTTCTCCCCGCGGGCGACGAGGGCGTCCGGCTGGATACCTATCTCCCGGAGCTTCTGGACGGAGTGCTGGGTGGGTTTGGTCTTTATCTCGCCAACGGAACGGACGAAGGGGACGTAGGATACGTGCAGGTAGAAGGAGCTCTCCTCAAGACCCATCTGACGGGCGGCCTCAAGGAAGGGTAGGCTCTCTATGTCCCCCACCGTCCCCCCTATCTCCACGACCGTCACATCGTAATCCTTGGCCACCTCCTTTATACGCTCCTTTATCAGGTTGGTCAGGTGGGGGACGACCTGAACGGTCGCGCCGAGGTACCTACCCTCCCTCTCCCTCTCCACCACCTCAAGATAGACCTGACCGGCCGTTATGTTGTTCCTCTTTGATAGGTCCTCGTTCAGGAACCTCTCGTAATGTCCTATGTCCAGATCCGTCTCACCGCCGTCGTCCGTTACGAAAACCTCTCCGTGCTGGTAGGGGTTCATCGTTCCGGCGTCGTAGTTGAGGTAGGGGTCTATCTTCACGATGGTGACCTTCAGCCCCCTGCTCTTGAGGAGAAGGCCTATGGAGGCCGACGTTATCCCCTTGCCGAGGGAGGAGAGGACGCCCCCCGTCACGAAGACGAACTTCATAGGGTAAGGGATTTTACCGCCGACCACCACCCCGGGATTTTTGAACGATCGTTCAAATCCGCCGTATAATACCTGCTATGATAGTACCGTGGTTGTTGCAGGCTGCCGGGTACGGCACGGTGGAGGGGTACGTCTACGGCGAGGGTGGGGAACCCCTGCCGGGTGCCGTGGTGATGGCCATAACCCTGCCCGACAGCGAGAAGGCCGGCGGCACTTACGCGGACGATAGGGGGTACTTCACCCTGGACCTGAAGCCCGGAAGGTACCTCCTGCGTTTCTCTTATGTGGGCTACAGGAAGAAGGCCCTGCCCATTACCGTCTCCCCCGGTGAGACCCTCAACGTTGGAAAGGTGAGGCTACCGCAGAAGGCCATAGAGGTGGGGGCGGTGAAGGTGGAGGCGGAGGCTCCGAAGGTGACCTACGAGGGGGAGAAGAAGGTCATACGATTCGGGGACGAGCTGACGGCGAAGGGTGGGTCCACCCTTGAGGCCCTGAAGAACGTCCCCGGCATAACCGTGGACAACAACGACAACGTCAAGATAAGGAACACCTCCAACATAACCCTCCTGATAAACGGCAAACCCACCGTAATGCAGGTCTCCGAGGCCCTGCGGCAGATACCGGCCTCCTCCGTTGAGAGGATAGAGATAATCACCAACCCCGGAGCGAAGTACGAGGCGGAGGGACGGGTGATAATGAACATCGTCCTGAAGAAGCACCACGATGAGGGGGTGGCCGCCTCCCTGATGGGACGCCTTGGGACCTTCAACAACTACGGCCTAAGTGCCTCTCTGGGTCTGAATAGCCGTAGGCTAAAGTTCGTCCTCGGCGGGAACTACTTCCTCTTCTCCCGTTATATGGAGTCCAAGGCCCGGACGGAGACCCCCGACTTCTCCTACGAGGCCGATGGCGAACGCCACTACTCCATGAAACCCTACGGCGTAAGGTCCAGCCTTGAGTATCACATCGGCGATAACGACGTCCTGACCCTTGAGGGGAGCTTCGGCCTGTGGAACTTCTCAATGGGATGGAGGGGAGATTACGGCTCCGGCAAGACGGCGGAGACCGACGTGAGCATAGGCGGTAATAGGGGCAGCGGGTACATCGCCTATACGAAGGACTTCCTCCAGAGACACCGGATAGACCTTAGTCTGTACTACGGAATGCGGGGAGGAAGGGAGAGTACCATAAACTACGTAAGAGACGCCTCCGGGAACGTACTCTCCGGTTTCAAACGCACCTCTTCCGGGCCGGGGGACAGGTGGAGGGCCAAACTTGACTACACCTACCAGCACAGTAAGGACAGGAAGCTGGAGGCCGGCTATCAGGGGGACCTGTGGGTATCCGCGGACACGACGGAGTACTACACCTACTCCTCCGGCTCCTTCACCCTCGCCTCTCCAACCCTCGCCTCCCGGTACCGCCGCACCACCAACGCCGCCTACGTATCCTACTCCGACCGCCTCGGCAGGGTATCCTACTCCGCCGGATTGAGGGTTGAGGCCACGGACAGGAGGATAGAGGTGGGAGACAGCACCTACACCTTCCGCTCCACCGACCCCTTCCCCTCCCTCCACCTCTCCTACAGGATGGACGTCGCCAACCAGTTCAGCGTCAGCTACTCCCGCCGGATATGGCACCCCCGCCACTGGCAACTGAACCCCTTTATGAGGGTAATAGACGAGTTCACCCTCCAGAGGGGGAACCCCGCCCTGAAGCCGGAGTACACCCACTCCTTTGAGGCGAGCTATCAGAGAATATTCGGACGGAAGGGATACGCCGGCCTTGAGGCCTTCTACAGGCGGACGGACAACAACATAGACTACCTGCCGGCCTACGAGGGTACGAAGGTGGTATATACCTGGAGGAACGCGGGCTTCACCACCTCCTCCGGTATTGAGCTTTACGCCACCTACTACCCCTGGAGGCTCCTCACCCTCAACTTCAGCCTTGACGTATACGACCACAGAGTTTATCTGGACAGCATCACCCGGAGCCTCACCTACGACGCCAAGGGGAGCCTCACCCTCGGAAGGGGACCCATAGGGCTTCAGCTTAGCGGGCGGTACTCCGGCCCCCGCTACGTACCCGGAGGGGTGCAGAGGGCCTCCTACTCCCTTGACCTCGGCCTCAGGGTACCCCTAAGCCGGAACCTGTTCCTCGTTGGGCAGTTCAACGACTTCCTCCGCCTCAACCGCAGGGAGACGGAGATAACCTCCGAGGACTTCAGGCAGGTCAGCACCTACCGAACCAAGTGGCCCTCCCTCTCCGTAATGGTGATGTACGACTACAACAACTTCCGCCGCTTCAGGAAGGAGATGAAGAGGGAGGAGACTCCACAGGAGGAGGTACCGCAGTTCTAACGGGCGGCGGCCTTGCGGAGACGGTTCATTATCGCCCTGCCAAGGCCGACTTCGGGGACGGGCAGGACGAAGACGACCTCGTATCCCATCCGGTCTATCTCGTAGAGGGTGGAGAACAGGTTGGCGGCCACCTCCCTAAGGTCCCCCCTCTCGGACAGGAACCTCACCTCCCCATCAAGGCCGTATAGGGGACGGGGAAGGAGGAGGAGGCTTCTGCCGTACCTCGCCCTTAGGCGGTAGTAGTCCGACCAGTCCCTCAAGATGATTAAGGGGGTGCGGGGGGAGTAGTGCCTCTTGAGGGTACCCGGAGCCATCACCCCATCCCCCTCGTAGGGCTTAACCTTTTTCCCCAGAACCTCCTCTATCTCCTCAACCGGGAGGCCACCGGGGCGGAGGAGGAAGACCTCACCCCCTACGGGCATAACGATGGTGGATTCCACCCCTATGGGCGTCCGTCCGGCGTCAAGGATGACGTCCACTCTATCCCCAAGGGTCTCCGCCACCTGGCGGGCCGTCGTTGGGCTGACGTATCCGAAGGGATTGGCGCTGGGGGCTGCTATGGGGGTACCGGCGTACCCTATGAGTTTGAGGGCGACGGGGTGGGAAGGCATACGGATGGCCACGGTGGGGAGGCCGGCCGTCGTTATTGGTGGCACTATGTCCCTTTTGGGTAGGACGAGGGTTAAGGGTCCCGGCCAGAACCTCTCCATCAGTATCCGGGCCTCCTCCGGTACCTCCTCCGCCAACCTGCGGACGTCCCCTAAACTCGCTATATGGACGATCAGGGGGTCAAACTTCGGCCTCCCCTTCACCTCAAATATGCGGGCGACCGCTTCGGCATTGAGGGCATCCGCCCCAAGGCCATACACCGTCTCCGTAGGGAAGGCCACCAACCCCCCACGCCTTATGACCTCCGCCGCCTTCCTTACGTTCTCCTCCGTAGCCGGTAGAAGGTTCCTCATTTGAAGCGGGCGTACTCCTCCCCTACCCCCAACTTACGGTTGCTCCAGCGGGCCAGGACGAAGAGGAGGTCGGAGAGGCGGTTCAGGTAAATCTGAACCTGCGGGTTTATGTCCTCCGACTCCATAGCCCTGACGACCGACCTCTCCGCCCTCCTGCAAACCGTGCGGGCAACGTGGAACAGGGAGGAGATGCGGTGGCCGGCCGGCAGAATGAACTCCTCAAGGGGCGGAAGGTCGGAGTTGAAGCGGTCTATCTCCTCCTCAAGCCACCTAACCCTATCCTCCCCCATCCTACGGATCTCAAAGGGGGCATCCGGGGGGGTGGCTAGGTCCCCACCGAGGAGGAAGAGGTCGTTCTGTATATCCTTGAGGAGACCGTCCAACCCCTTCAGGGTTTCGGGTAGTTCCGCCCTTATCAGGCCGATGTAGGAGTTCAGCTCGTCTACGTCCCCGTAAGCCTCCACCCTTGGATGAGCCTTCTTAACCGTCTCCCCGTTGGCGAGGTAGGTCTTTCCGCCGTCTCCGAACTTGGTATAGACCTTCGTTATCCTCACGGATGGATTCTAAGGACGTCCTCACCGTCGGATGAGGGACACCACCCAGTCCTTCGCCTTCTCCCAGAGGCTCCTATGCTCCCTCCTGTACCTCTCTATCGCCCTAACGGCCTGCTCGTACCCCGCCTCTATCAGCTCCCTCGTCCTTGAGAAGTCAAATATGGAGACGTTGAAGGGCGGGTCAAGGGGGATGTAGAAGGTCTCAAGCTTGTGGCTTTTGGCGAACCTCTCCTGCTCCCGTATCTTTGCCTCAAGGAGGACACCGATGGACTTTGAGAGGATGGCATACATTCCGTACACCTCGTCGTCTAAGGACCTTCCCCCACGGATGTGGAGGGCGACGGCCCGTTTCGCCCCCCTCTCAACGGCTATGCTGTAGGGGATGTTGCTGTAGAAACCTCCATCTATGAGGAGCATTCCCTTGTACTCCCAAGGCGGGAAGTAGGGAGGGAGGGCGGTTGATGCCATTATGGCGTCCACCACCGGGTCAAGGGGGTCGTCCCCGAAGACGTATACCTTGCCACTCTTGAGGTCAAGGGCCGGTATGTAGGCCGGGAGCTTCAACTCCCCGAACTTCTTAACCGGAGAGACCTTAACCACGAGCTTATGGAAAGCCTCGTTGGAGAAAAGGCTCTTCCTGTTCCTTAAAAGGCGAAAGAGGGCCTTGAGCCTCCCCTCCGGCACTACATCCTCCTTCCGCATCCTCAACCAGATCTCCTCCAGCTCCCTTACGCCCTCAAGGGTGGGTTTGTGGGCGAAGTATATCCCGTTCATGGAGCCGATGGAAACCCCCACGACCATATCAAATGTGAACCCCCGCTCTAAGAGGGCCTTGAGGGCGCCCACCTGCATACTCCCCCTCGTGGAGCCACCGCTCAATATGAGGGCGCGCATCGTACGGAATTTTAAAGAAGTAAGGCCACCGGCATAGCCCAAAGGTCGCCTCTATAATTTGTGGCGATTATGGTTAAGCTGTTTATCTTTGACAAACTGCGACCGCTGATGGGGGAGACGAACTCCTCCTCCGTCCACGTCCTCGTCCTTGGGCGGGAAACCTCCGAAGACTTCAAGGACTACGTCTCCATCCTAAAGGGCTACGCCAAAGACGGCAAACTCGGACACGTACCCGGCCACAAACCGTGGCCGAACGAGGCGATACGGGGCTTGGAACTTTGGAACTACATAATAGCTGCACTTTACGATTTCAGGAGGGACGATATTGCGAAGCGGTTGTCCGAGGTTCTGGGGGTGGAGGTAGTACCGGACATAGGCTTTGAGGCCCTAAACCCCCTCCTCACGACCTACACCCTTGATAACGATAGCAGCTCTTTAGAGAACCTCTACTCTCCCCTGCGTAAGGTCAGAACTCCGGGGCAGCTCAACAAGCTCCTCAACGGGGTCCTCGTCGTCACCGCCGACTGGTTCTTTGAGCCGAGGGACTGGGAGGTGCTAAGGGATGTCTTTAAGCCGGGTATGATATACGAAAACGGCAACAGGATAGTTCTCCTGTATCCGGAGACGGGCAAGAAGATACGCCTGAAGACGGACTTTGAGGAGTACAGGCCGGAGTTTCCGGAGTCCATAGACCTGAACGTATCCTACAGGTGCGACGTCGGATGCCCCTACTGCTACATATCCGCCACACCGAACGGGGAGGAGTGGAGGTTTGATCAGAGACTTTTGAGCCAGATTTTCAGCTCTACCGGTGCGGATATTTTTGACCTGTGGCGGGAGAACGATAGCGTTGGCCTTGACTACCACCCCTTCATTGAGGTGGCCATAAACGTCAACAACCTCTTTGACTTTGGGAACCTCAAGGACCTCGTTGAAGACTTCAAGGTCAGCTCCTTCATCCCGAACCTTACCCTCCACTACACCACCGCCCTTAAACATCCGGAAATCATTACGGACCTACCCGCCCAGTGGGTGGGCGTCAGTACTGCGTCAGCCGAGCAGATAGACCGCGTGCGCTCCCTCTTCCCCGAAGGGAGGATAGTCTTCCACGTAATAAACGGTGTATTCAGGGACATAGAGAAGGTCAAAAACGAGAACGTCCTTATCCTCGGATACAAGAGTATGGGCAGGGGGGTGGGGTACAGGCCCCGGCTCTGGGAGTGGGACGTCGTAGAGACCCTGATGGAGAACGGGAACAACGTGGCCTTTGACGACCTCGCCGTTGAGCAACTAAGGGCCAAGGAGCATATAGGGGACGATTACTTTGACCTCGTCCATATGGGGATGGACCGCCAGCACGCGATGTTCATAGACCTGGTGAAGAGGGAGTTTGCCCATACCTCAACCTCCGAGAGGCGGTTCAAGATAGAGGGGAGGAGCCTGAAGGAGATGTGGGACTTCCTACAGAGCCAACCGTAATACCTTTTCACCCTTATAATGCCGGGTGAAGGAGGTATAAAAAGCCGAGCAGGTAGTGTAGTGAAGGGAGGCCGTAAGCCCGTCCCCGGGAGAGAGACAGAGGAGGCAGGGGAGGGGCAGGGAGCCGCCGGGGAGGTGTGCCTACAGCGGGTGGTCGCCTAAGGGCGGCCTATGGGAGGGACCGGCCCCAGTCCCGGCTGGGGGCTGTGAGGCACACTGGCGGCGAGGTTTTGGTGTATCAAATCGTGGGACGAGGATGTAAGTTTGCAAATTTTCGGAGATGCAAGACTGGAGGTTCAGCAAAAATCGGGGTGAATGGCGGGGTGTAAGTTTGAAAATTATTTATCTGACGTATCGGGTGGAATTTAAACGTCTCGTGCAATATGACGTTAAAGGACCCTCAACGGGGCCTACTACTTCGGCGTAATAGCCCCTCCCTTCTACACCGTGGAATTTAAACGTCTCGTGCAATATGACGTTAAAGGACCCTCAACGGGGGATGGCGGTCCGTTCAAGTGGAATTTAAACGTCTCGTGCAATATGACGGGGGGTGCCCCCATCTTTACACGCCCCGACTTCGTTAGTGGAATTTAAACGTCTCGTGCAATATGACGTTGTTTTGTGCGTGGGCGGGGGGGTACCCCCCGCCCTTGGTGGAATTTAAACGTCTCGTGCAATATGACGCTAAGATTGAGTACTGTTTTGTCGTTTGACCAATTAGTGGAATTTAAACGTCTCGTGCAATATGACTTTACGGTGCCAGAGTAGGTGCCACGGACGAGGATAGTGGAATTTAAACGTCTCGTGCAATATGAGCGTAACCACAGGCACTTCTACTCGCTCTGCTCTGT
>WGAN01000184.1 GCA_015494805.1 Caldifarciminota bacterium | reverse complement strand
TTCCTCGCCCGTAGGTTGGGGGCGAGGTACGTACATACAGGTATGTCCCTACAGAAGGGGGACGTTCATATAGCCCTTGAGATGACGGGACACAGTGGTATCACCCTGATACTGGACTACGGGCAACCGGAAGTCAGGTTCTACCACACCAACCGGGAGGGGAAAGAACTGGCGGAGAGGGTGGGAGAGGCCTTGGGGTACCCGGTGAGGGAGGGGAGTACCTACCTCCTGATACACCTGTACGGGCCGAGGATCCTGATAAGGTCCCGATGGGAGGAGGGGGTGGCCGAGCGTATCGCCGAGGTTATCTTACGAGGCTCTCCCTCGCCGCTTTGAGGAAGTCGTCCGGGTGGGGGTTGGCCATCATAAGGACCCTTATACGCATATCCATCACCGTCTGGGGGATGCTGCTGTCACCTATCTCCTCCAAGACGTGGTAGAGGGTGGCACTCAACCTCTCGGCAAGGTCTATGATCGTGTTGAAAACCCCTTCAACGTCGGCCGTATAGATGCCGGAGACCTTCCCCCCCTTTACGATGGCGAGGTTGTAGAGGTCCCTACCCTTTCTCAAGGCGAAGGCGAAAGGCCTCCCAACGCCGTCTATTATGGGAAAATCGTACCTCTCATCTGCCGAGAGCTCCTCGGTGTAGGGGACGGGTTCGGTGGATAGCAGCAACTTCTTGAAGTTCTCCATCTCCTCAAACCCCATCGTCAGATTCACCATAACCAGTACCGCCTCACCGTCCTTGTGCAGGAGGAAGGCGTTCGCGAAGGGGGTGGAATACACGACGTCCACGTCCCCGAAGTTGGAGATGAGGACGTTATAGACCTCCCTTAGGGTGTCCCCTCTGACCATCCCCAACATCCTGTCGGTGGAGGGGATATATACCCCGGTGGCGCCTATGGACAGTAGGCTCTTCGCCCAGCCCTCTATGGTGGTGACCTCGGTTATCCCTATGCTCTCCCTTATGTGGTCCTCCGACCTCTCAAGGAACTCCACCTCAACCTCCCAACCGTTCTCTGCTACGGCCCGGAGGACGGCCTTGAGTACGTTGCGGGAGTACGCCACCATATGCTCTAAGAACCTCCGCCCGTACCTATCGTAGGCGTACTTGAAGAGGTTCCCGAAGATGTTGGCGTCCACCTCCTCCCTGGTGAGGAGGCCCTCGTACCACTTCTCCCTTACGACGAAGGAGGAGGCGTAGACGGGTACCCCCTTGAGGAAGTACGCGTAGAGGAGGGGGTCCCCAAAGGTCTTACGGTACACCTTGAGGACGCCGCTGCGTCTCTGGTCTATTATCTCGGCGATGAGATTCTTAAGGCCTTCCAACTTCACCTTCTGTATATTGTACGGTGGGAATCAGGCTCGTCCCCCACCGGTGAGGGCCAGTCCTATCTCCAGCTTGGAACGGGTCTCCACCCTGAAGCCCTCCTCGGCGAGCTTTTTGGCCACCTTCCGGACGTCTTCCTCCGGCCCCTCAACCTCCACAAAGGCCATCTGGGTGGCATCGCCGTACCAGACCACATCGTAGGTCAGGACGAGGGGGCCGGCCCCGTACCTCTCCCTGACGGTGTAGGTCTGGAGTAGGGGAGTCCTGCCCTCCGTCTCCCTCCGCATATCCTCCTCGGAGACCTCGCTCTCCCTCTCCTCCCGGTATATCACCCCACCCTCCACCTTCCTATCCCTCTTGTAGGTCCTGACTATCCTACCGTCCCCGTACCTCCTGAACCGTAGGACGGCCCCCTCCCCAGCGTCGTAGTAGGTGTCGGTGTAGGTCTCCCTCTCCCCGCCCGTTATCGGGTACCCCATCCCCTCAACTATCCTCTTCACCCTCTCCAGGTTCTCCCTGCCGTTTACGTGGAACTTGGCCTCAATCTCCATCCGGCTCCACTTCCCTTAGGCGGTGTTTTCCCCTCTCGTCTACGTACATCTCGCCGGCGAAGGCCTCCCTGTCGTGGGGGGTGAAGAGTACGGCCCTCTCGTTGATGAAGAGGGAGTACCAGTACTTACGGACGAAGAGCATCTCCTCCGGGAAGAGGTCGTAGGCCATCACGTAGGGTAGGGGGGAGTGGTGGCGGGTGGGCAGGAGGTCCCCCGTGAAAACGAAGAGCCTCTCCGCATCTTTGATGACGACTATCTGGTGGCCGCGGGTGTGTCCCCCCGTACGGTGAACGTAAATACCCGGCCACACCTCTTCGCTCCCCGAAACCAACTTCAGGTGGCCCTCAAGGGCCTTCACCCGGTTCTGCGGGTAGCTGGCCCTACTCCTCTCGTGGGGATAGAGGGCGTCCGCCCACTCCATAGCCTGTACGACCACGGGGGCGTTGTACCTGAAGCGGCCGTCCGCCGTGGATAGCTCCCCGGCGTGGTCAAAGTGGAGGTGGGTCTGCACTATTAACGAGACCTCCTCCCTCCCTACAGGGGCGTCTGCGAAGGGGTCCTCCTCAACGACGTCGTATATCTTCCGGAACTTCTCATCCCAACCCTGACCGAGACCAGCCTCCACCAACACCCAACCCTTCTCCGTTTCTATCAGGAGGGGGTGGGTGGCCATCGGTATGCGGTTGAGGGGGTCGGGTTGGATGAGCTTGCTCCACAGGACCTTGGGAACGACCCCGAACATAGCCCCGCCGTCCAGGGCGAACTTACCCGAATTCAACTGGTATATCTTCACCCTCTTGCCCTTAAAGACCCGCATTCTCCTATTCTACCTCCGTAGCCCCTCCCCGCTGGATTATGGAGAGGAAAACGTCGTCAAAGGTGTAGAATCCCCTCTCCTTCCCCATTACGAAGTCTATGGCCATAGGGACGCCGAGGGCCAAGGCCCTCCTGGAGGTCAGGCGGTGGGTCACCTCTATCCTCTCACCCTCTCCGAGGAGGAAGACTGTATGCTCCCCGAAGACGTCCCCACCCCTAAGGC
>WGAN01000183.1 GCA_015494805.1 Caldifarciminota bacterium | reverse complement strand
GAGGAGTACATGCGGGCCTTTACGCCGTACTTCCTGCCGTGCAAAAAGAGGAGCCTGTACCCCATCCGTTTCACCCTCTCCGCCAGCCTGACGTCCTCTAAGATGTCGTACATAACGGCCTCGTGGGTGCCTGCGGCCTCGTAGGCCTCCCGCCTTATCAGGATGAACTGGCCGTTGGCCGCCGCTATCGGTGAGTCGGGGTCGCTCACCTTCTCAAGGGGGTAGAGGTAGCCGAGGAGTTTGAAGATGGCGGGCTGGAGGGCGGCCTCCCACGGGGAGCCGTAGACCTGTTCCGGGCTTACGGAGAGCATATCTACCTCCCGGAACCTCCGCAGCAACCTCTTCAGGCTGTAGGGGGAGAGTCTTACGTCTGCGTCCATAAAGAGCAGCGTATCCCCCCGACTCTCCCTGTACCCCCTCACAAGGGCGTAGCTCTTCCCTACGGCGCCCTCCGGCCTCTCCCCGTCCCCTATCCTCACGACTCTGGCAAACCCAAGCCTCCCAACGATGGAGGGGGTGGAGTCGTAGGAGGCGTCGTCCACGACGATTATCTCCCAGTCCTCATCCGTGTTCTCAAGGGCCTCCTTCAGGGAGAGGAGGCAGTCTTCGGCGTTCTCCTCCTCGTTCCGCATAGGGACTATCGCCGATATCATACCACGGACACCACCCAGTAGTCCCCTACGTTCTGCCTGTACTGTATCGCCTCGGCCACGTGATGTACCTCTATCCTGTCCGTCCCCTCAAGGTCGGCGATGGTGCGGGAGAGTTTCAGGATCCGGGTTATGCCGCGGGCGGATATCCCCATCCGGGTGGCCGCCTGCTTCAGGAGAGCCTCGGCGCTCTCATCCAACCTGCAGTACCTCTCAAGGAGGGAGGGGGTCATCTGACTGTTGGCGTATATGCCCGGATACTCCCTGAAACGGTGGAGCTGCCTTTCCCTCGCCTCCTGGACCCTCTCCCTTATCTTCCGGGAAGGTTCGGACCTCGCACCCCTGAACTCCTCGTACTCCAGCGGTTGGACGCTGACGAAGATGTCTATCCTGTCAAGGAGGGGGCCGGATATCTTCCCCTGATACCTCTTTATGGCGGAGAGGGTGCAGGTGCATGCGTGCCTCTTGTCCCCGTAGTGGCCACAGGGACAGGGGTTCATTGCAGCGACCAACATAAAACGGGCGGGGAAGGTGGCCGTACCTCTGGCCCTGCTTATCCGGACGATACCGTCCTCTAAAGGCTGTCTAAGGGCCTCCAGGGCCTGCCTGTTGAACTCCGGAAGCTCGTCCAGGAAGAGGACGCCGTTGTGGGCGAGGGAGACCTCACCGGGCCGCGGGATGCTCCCCCCTCCGATGAGGGCGACGTCCGAAACCGTATGGTGGGGCGCCCTGAAAGGCCTGGTCCTTATCAGGCCGATACCGGAAGGTAGGAGGCCGGCCACGGAGTATATCTTGGTGGTCTCAACCGCCTCCTCCTCCGTCATAGGGGGTAGGATGGTGGGGATGCGACGGGCGAGCATCGTCTTGCCGGAGCCGGGGGGACCCACCATGAGCATGTTGTGGGACCCGGCCGCCGCCACCTCCGCCGCCCTCTTGGCGTAGTCCATCCCCTTTATGTCGGCCATATCAACATCGTAGATGGGTTCCCCGTCCCCCGGCGAGTACTCCGCCCTCTTAAGGGACAGGTTCCCCGTTATGAAATCCACCGCCTCCTTCAGGGAGGAGACCCCGTACACCTCCGCATCCCTGATAACCGCCCCCTCGTACGCGTTCTCGGAGGGTACTATCAGCTTCAGCCCCTCCCTGGCCGATAGGATAGCCGCCGGCAGGACACCCGAAACCCTCCTCAACGTCCCGTCAAGGGCCAGTTCCCCCAAGAGCATGTAATTCAGCAGGTTCTCCGCCGGTACGTATCCGAAGGCTGCAAGGACGCTCAAGGCTATGGGCAGGTCCAGCATCGCCCCCTCCTTCTTGACGTCCGCCGGGGCGAGATTCACCCTGACCCTTCCGGGAGGGAAGGGAAAACCGGAGTTCTTTATGGCAGAGTGTATCCTCTCCTTACTCTCCTTGACTTCGGCATCCGGCAACCCCACTATGACGAACTTGGGTATCCCCTTGGCGTAGTCCACCTCCACCTCAACCTTTATCCCCTCAATTCCCCAATGTATGGCCGAGTACGTCTTAGCATACACGAGCGTATTTTAGGGAGGAAAGGGTTGCCGTTGTAGTCCGACCGTATGACGGTGTCGGTGGGG
>WGAN01000182.1 GCA_015494805.1 Caldifarciminota bacterium | reverse complement strand
CCCTTGCCCCTCTCAAACACCATAACCTTCCTCGGCCTCGTAAATATCCATACCACCCTCTCAACTCCGCTATTGAGTAGGTCTTCGCTCTTCTTTAGGACGTACTCCATCTCACTCTCAACCTCTGCCCTGACGTTTATCTCAACCACCAACACGGGCGATACGTCTATGTAGTTCTCGCTTTCAAGCTTGTCCTTTACGTCCTCGTACCTGAATACGGCGATGTCCAAGTTCCTCCATCCTCCCTCTATCAGATAGCCTAACTCCCCACCCGAAACGACGTACTTCCCCTTCAGTTTCTCCCTTAGAAAGGCTCCCAGAAGTATCACCAGCCTGCCATGCAGAAAGCTCGCACCCATAACCTCCTCCGGTTGTTTTTTGCCTTCAAGGACGTCCCTGTAGCCGCGGTAATAGATGGGCTTTCCATCAACGACCTCGTAGGTCAGGAGCTTCAGGAGTTTTTCCTTTCGCTCGTCCCTTTTTTCCTTGGCAACCTCCGGCCTCTCTGCTAACGCTACACCCATACCAACCCCCATTCTAAGGCCGTTTAAGAAGGTCTGATAGCCTCAACCTAACCCCCTCCCATATCTCAACCTCGTCCTCCCAGCCGAGTATTACGGCCGGTTTCCCCAACTCAAATACGAGGACGCTTCGAGGAGATGTCAGTATCCACACCACCCGCTTGACACCAAAGTCCATCAGCTCCCGCGATTTCCTTAGGATGTAACCTAAATCTCCCCCATCACCAACGTCGGCCTTCACATCCACCTCCACGACCAATAGGGGAGGAACGGGGTAGTAATGAGGGGTAAGTTCGTACTCCCTGACATCCGACGCTTTGAATAGGGCTATATCCAGGTTCCTGCGGCTTCCCGTATGAGTTATCACCCCTACCTCTCCAGTCGCTATACGGAATTCTTCCTCCGGTAGGGATGCAAACATCCGGCGTAGTACGTACTCCAGAACCCTCGCATGGAATGCGCTGCTTCCCATAACCTCCTCCGGTGTTTTTTTACCCTCAAGGACGTCTTTGTAGCCGCGGTAATAGATGGGCTTTCCATCAACGACCTCGTAGGTCAAGAGCTTCAGGAGTTTTTCCTTTCGCTCGTCCCTTTTTTCCTTGGCAACCTCTGGCTTCTCTGCTAACGCTACACCCATACCAACCTCCATTCTATGGCCGTTTCAAAGGATCCGGCAACCAAAATCCATCCTTTCCCTTCCGGCTTGGTCCCCGGCCACATAGTCTCGAAGGGCAATTTTTAAGGTATGACGGTCAAATTATGGATTTTTCTTGGGTTATATTGAACGGTTTCGGCTATTTGCAACTATAACCCTTTATCTCTTTAAACCCGGCTTTATAATTTCGGGCGTGGTACTGAAAGGAAGGTGGGAGACCAAGGAAAGGGACGAGATAGCGCACTTTCTGATCAACCACACACCCAACGGAGGGTCCGTTTCCATAGCCTCTAAGCGATTCCGTGTGGGTATTAGGTTGCAGGGGGGAAAGATAGTGGATTTCACTATAAATGGCAAACCCATAACCACCTTGTGGGAGATAAAGGGAACTCTACTCTCGCTCCTTGAGGAGAGTAAGGCCAACTTTGTAATAGCCGATGGCTTTCCCATAACCGAAGGCCGCATGAACGCAGACCTTCCATTTACAGCGATAATGATGGAGGTTCTCACCCTTCGGGATTCCCTCGCCGATGGTAAGACGGAGAGGTACTCCGGTATTTTAAGACTTCACTGCATCCCGCGAGGTGGGGATAGGGAGGAGTTCGTGAGGAGCATCAGATTAAGGTACAAGGATAAGGTACCGGTCGAAAGGTTATACAAGGACTTCCACTACGTCCTGCCGGCATATATCAATTACCTCATATCTGGCCTTAAGGAGGAGGGGTGCGTTAGCTTGGAAACGGCCGAGGGGGCGTCCCTATCCCCCGTACTACTGTTCCTCCTCGTCCTTCTGGTGTCTGCCTTGAGCGGTTTCGTCAGTTTCCTCCTCTTCCTTAGGATAATGTGATGGCACTACGGCCGTAAAATAGGCTCCATGCCGAGAAGAGATGCGAGCTTCTATTCCCTCGGTCCTCTTGAAAAGGAGGTGATGGAGACTATATGGAGGGCCGGCAAAGGCGTAGCCGTCAGGGAAGTCTTGGGCGAGATAAACTCCCACAAGAAGGTCCCCTATGCGTACACCACCATCCTGACCGTCTGCCAGAACCTTGAGAAGAAGGGTCTCCTTAGAAGTGAGAGGGTCGGAAAGATGAACCTCTACTTCCCTACGGTATCAAGGGAGAAGTTCTACAAGGACAGACTGACCCACTTCATAGGCACCTTCGTAAGGGAACATCCTGACGTAGCTGCCTCCTTCTTCGCCGAGACGATGGACCTCTCCCCCGAGGAGGCGTACGAGCTGCTCAAGAAGTTTGAAAAATGAGTGTCGGAGTCTATCTGATAATCTTAGCCTTCGCCCTACGGTTCGCTGGCAGGTATCTACCCTTCAGTATGTTCCGTGAGCGAATCCTACTTACGAGGCTCCTCCCTGTTGTCATCCTAGCGATACTCCTAAGCGTCCACCTCCTCCACAGCCACTTCACCCTCGCCGGTATGTACGTAATGGCCCAGATGTTCCCGGAGTTCCCCTTCTTGCTCCTCCTGGGGGCGGCCTACCTCCTCGTAGTGTCCTATCGCATCCTCCGTAGGACTGCTCTGACGTATAGGTTCAGAAGGGAACTCCTTTCTTCAGCCCGAAAGGAGGGAGACCTTTACGTCCTCCCTGTAGAGAATCTCGTAGCCCTTAACGTTGGGTTTTTCAGGCCCAAGGTGGTGGTCTCCGAGGGGGTCCTCGCCCTACCCGAAAGGGAGAGGGAGATGGTTCTGGACCACGAGAGGTACCACGTGCGGATGAGGGACAACCTGCGGCTCCTTCTCTTTGAGATCCTCCTGCCCACGGAGAGGGATAGGGAGGATTACAGGACCTACCTTGAGATCAGGAACGATACCCGTATGCTCGGACGGTACGCCCCTCTTGAGATCGCCCGTACCCTTCTCAAGTTCTCTATGGCCTATCCGACCGCTACGGGTATGGCCACGTCCCTTAAGAGGCGTATAGGTTTCCTCGCAGGGGAGGAGAGGCTTTTGGACCTAAAGCCTATTAGGGTTGTCGCCCTGCTCCTGCTACCTCTAATATGGTATATGGCCTACACGAGCTGCTACATGGACCTATGCACTAAATGAGGGTCGCCTACGTCCACGACTGGCTCATAACCCGCTCCGGGGCGGAGAGGGTCTTAGAGGAGATGTTAAAGACGGTGGCGGGGAGTCGCATCTTCACCCTCTTCTACAGGCCGGAGCAGTTCAGAGACAGCCCTATCTCAAAGGTACCCGTTGAGGAGTCCTTTCTGGCGAAGCTCCCCGGTGCCTACGGATACTACCGGACCCTCCTCCCCCTTATGCCCGTGGCGATAGAGAGCTTTGACCTCTCCGGCTACGATCTCATAATCTCCTCCTCCCACGCCGTGGCCAAGGGCGTCCTGCCCCATCCCGGTCAGGTGCATATCTCCTACGTCCATACCCCCATGCGGTACGCCTGGGACCTCACCCACCAGTACATGGCGGGTATAGGGGGGCTGAAGAGAGCCATCGCCCGCCTTGTCCTCAACTACGTTCGTCTTTGGGACTACGCCTCCGCCCAGAGGGTGGACGTGTTCGTGGCCAACTCCAGAACGGTCGCCGCCCGCATAAGGCGGTACTACGGCAGGGAGGCGCGGGTGATATACCCGCCGGTGGACGTCCATCGCTTCCGTCTGTCCGACTCCGTAGAGGACTACTTCGTCGTCGTCTCCCGCCTCGTCCCCTACAAGAAGGTGGACGTGATAGTTGAGGCCTTCAACGACCTCGGCCTACGGTTGCTGGTCATCGGTGAGGGGCCGGAGATGAAGAGAATAAAGCGGATAGCCCGGAGGAACGTTGAGATCTTGGGGAGGGTGGGGGACGGCGAATTAGTTGAGATACTCTCCAAGGCGCGGGCCTTTGTCTTCGCCGCCTACGAGGACTTCGGAATATCCCCCGTTGAGGCCATGGCCTCCGGGGTGCCGGTCATAGCCTACGGTAGGGGAGGCCTCACCGAGAGCGTTGAGGATGGGAAGAGCGGCATCTTCTTTATGGAGCAGACCCCGGAGGCTGTATCCGAGGCTGTAAGGAGATTCTTACGGATGGAGGACCGTTTCGTACGGGAGGAGATAAGGGAGAGGGCTATGAGGTTCTCACCGGAGAGGTTCCGGAGGGAGTTCGCCGGGGTGGTGGAGGAGGTGCGGGAGAGGATGGGGGTATGACTACCTTACTACAAGACGGCGGACGCCACTGGCGGTACGGAGGAAGTATATCCCACTCTTGAGGTTTGGTAGGTGCCCGTTCAGGGTACCTGTCCATACGAGACGGCCGGCGGGGTCGTATATGGTAGCCGGTCCGTTAAGTGCCTTCAAGCTGGCTTCCTGTGGCCCGGACTCCCTTCTACGGATGCGATCGTCCCCTTTACGAATTGGGAGGACGAAACCGGGAGCATCAAGGAGGTCGTTCCTGCGGAGTACTGCCAGCCTTACCTTGAGGGCGACGGTGGGGCGTATGGCCTTAAAGTACAGGGGTTGAACCCCCACGATCAACATCCACAGCATAACTTTGGAATTTTAAGGGAGATACGGTTCCGGTGTGGTCCTAATGAGTGTGCTTTCAAAAACTTCAAGTTGGATTTCAAGAAAATTAAACCTGACTTTTAAAAAACTGGAAACTACACTTTAAGATCTTTGTACCACCTACGACGGATCTAGAGTAGAGCTGCATCGTTGCTTACCTTTTTGAGATTGAAACTCCATAAAATTATGGAGTGTGATTGGTGAAAATCAGGGTTTTTATACCCTGAACCTTCAGTTGTATCCTATTAGAACAGATTTTCCGCTATATATTGTAATTCCCCACCAGTTTTAATACTGGATCCGGCCCGATTCTACTTTCTGTGGGCTAAAGATGTCAATTTTTTTGTGTATGGCATTAATTTTTAGAATAAGTCTTATTTTGATTAGTTTGTATTTTAATAAATCTTACTAAGATTTTCTTAAATTTGATAAACCTTGAACGCCACCGAAAGGGCGGTAGGGATCTGGAACTTCCAAGGGGCAGGAAGGTTTAACACTTGCAACCAATCACCAGTATAATACCCGCTTATGAAGGTCCAGTCTTCGGTGAAGAAGAGGTGTGCGTACTGTAAAATAGTACGCCGTAAGGGGCGCGTTTACGTTATATGCAGCAAGAACCCGAGGCACAAGCAGCGGCAGGGTTGAAAATAAGGAGGGAAAATGGCCAGAATAGCCGGAGTTGATATCCCGAGGGATAAGCCCGTCTGGGTGGCCCTTGGCTACATTTACGGAATAGGGCCAGCTTTGGCTTTCAAGATCTTGGCGAGTACGGGGGTAGACCCCTTCAAGAGGGCGCGCGAGCTGACGGACGACGAGGTTACCCGCCTGCGGGCAGAGGTGGAGAAGTACAAGGTGGAGGGTACCCTGCGGGCCGAGATCCAGAGGAACATCAAACGCCTCATAGACATAGGCTCCTACAGGGGCATCCGCCACAAGCTCGGACTTCCCGTCAGGGGTCAGAGGACCCGCCACAACGCCCGTACCCGTAAGGGACCGCGCGGGAACATCTTCGCAAGGCTGAAGAAGAAGAAGCAGGGATAAGGGGGTAAAGTATGGCGAGAAGGAGAACGACGAAGAAGAAGACGAAGAAGGCACCGGCAGAGGGAATCGTGCATATCCAGTCTACCTTCAACAACACCATCATCACCATAACCGACCTTCAGGGGAACACCATAACCTGGGCATCCGGTGGAACCGTTGGCTTCTCCGGCACCCGTAAGAGTACCCCCTTCGCCGCCTCCAGGGCCGCGGAGGAAGCCGCCCGTGAGGCTAAAAAGCTCGGAATGGAGAGGGTGGAGATAAGGGTGAAGGGCGCCGGTCCCGGTAGGGAGGCCGCCATAAGGTCCATAGCAGCCGCGGGCCTTGACGTTATCGCGATAATAGACGTGACCCCCATACCGCACAACGGGGTGAGACCACCTAAGAAGAGGTCGGTGTAGTATGGCAAGGTACAGAGGTCCCGTTTGTAGGCTCTGCAGAAGGAGCGGAGAGAAGCTGTACCTCAAAGGGGAGAAGTGTTTCACAAGCAAATGCCCCTTTGAGAGGAGACCCTACCCCCCCGGTCAGCACGGCCTGACCCGTAAATCCTCCAAGATGTCCATCTACGGCCAGCAGCTCCGCGAGAAGCAGAAGGTGAAGTGGATGTACGGCATGCTAGAGGCCCAGTTCAAGAGGTTCTTCCGGATAGCCGAGAGGATGCCTGGAGACACCGGCGAGAACTTCCTCTCGCTCCTTGAGCGCCGCTTGGACAACGTGGTCTTCAGGGCAGGGTTCGCCAAGAGCCGCCGTCAGGCCCGCCAGATAGTGCGCCATGGCCACGTCAAGGTCAACGGCCACAAGGTGGATATACCTTCCTACATCGTGAAGACGGGCGACGTGATAGAGATAGCCGAGCATTTCAGGAACAACAGGGAAGTCCAGGAGGCCGTAGCCCTCAAGAGGACACCTCCCGCTTGGCTGGACGTAGATACCAATAACCTGACGGCCAAGGTCGTACGCCTACCGCAGAGGGCCGACATAACCCACCCCATAAACGAGCGTCTGATCGTAGAGTTCTACTCCCGGTAAGGAGGAGGTAAGATGGAGAACGAGAAGGAGAAGAAGAAGTACAATAAGTACGGTGTGGGTCTCAATCCCGTCGTATACTCCATAGGTGTGTATTACGAGGAAGACGACACCTACGGACGGTTTGAGATAGGTCCCCTCTCCCGCAGCTACGGTATCACCATCGGCAACCTCTTCCGCAGGGTGATGCTAACCTCCATAGGGGGAGCCGCCATAGTCGCCGTCAGGTTCAAGGGTATAAAGCACGAGTTCGCCGGTATCCCCGGTGTGGTTGAGGACGTACCCACCATCATCCTCAACCTCAAGAAGGTGCGATTTAAGGTCGCCCGACCCTTCCAGAACATCATAGAGATAAAGCTGAAGTTCGTCTCCAAGGGGGACGAGCCTTACGAGGTCAAGGCGGGGGATATAGAGACACCTCTGGGCATAGAGGTGGTGAACAAGGACCAGCACATCGCCACCCTCGTGGCGAAGGACGCCGAGCTGATAGGGGAGCTGTACGTCGCCTACGGCCTTGGGTATATGGTGGGGGACGACGTACACGAGGCCCTGAAGCGTTCCAAGGCCAAACTGGTGGAGAAGCCAGACGTCATATTTGTGGATGCGATATTCTCCCCCGTCCAGAAGGTGAACTTCTTCGTAGAGGACTTCCTCTTCGGGGGCAGGTTTGATAAGGAGAAGGTCACGATTGAGGTATGGACGGACGGCTCCCGCAAGCCTTCCGAGGTCTTCTTTGAGGCCCTGGACATAATCCAGAACGTTCTGTCTCCCCTCAACAACCCCCTAAGCGAACCGATCAAGCCCGTCCGGGTTATCCTGCCCGACGAGGAGAAGGAGTTCATGAGAAGGAAACTCGCCAACCCCATATCGGCCATACTCAAGAGCGAACTTCCGAGCAAGTTGGTGCGGTCCATAGAGAAGGCGGGTATAAACACCTTCGGTGAGCTGCTGAAACACACCCCGGAGACTCTACGGGAGGAGTACGGATTCTCCGAGGAGGACGTGGCTATGATAGAGGACGCCGTGAAGCGTCTCGGTTTTGAGATGGGTAGGGACTACTGGAAAGAACTGGAGGAGGCCAGCCATGAGGCATAGGGACAAGAGAGTTAAACTCGGTCGGGAGAGGGAACATCGCAAGGCCCTCTTGAGGAACCTGGCGAGGGCCGTTATAGACCATTACTCCATAGAGACGACCACCGTAAAGGCGAAGGCCGCCAAGTCCGTTCTTGAACATCTCCTACACCTCGCCAAGGAGGCCAAGGAGAACCCCTCCCTCAACGTCCACAACCGCCGTAAGGCCTTCAGGATCCTGGCGGACCGCAAGTACGTGAACCGCCTGTTTGACGAGGTCGCCCCCAAGGTCAAGGGGGTTAGGATTGTGCGGGTCAGGATAAGGAGGGGCGACGCCGCCGAGATCTCCCGCCTTGAGTTCATACAGTGAGGGTACTGGTAAGCGACTTCGGCGGCCTAAGGGTAAAGTGGGGGCTGTTTGAGGACGGGAAACTTTTAGAACGGGGGATAACGGATTCAACATCCGTTTCCCGGCCGGAGAAGTTTAAGGAGTTCATAGAGGGGTTTGAGTACGATCGTTTCGTCCTAGGCTTCGCTGGCCTGGTGAAGGATGGGATAGTCCTCCACGCTCCCAACCACCCGAGTTGGGACGGGTACAATCTCCATAGGATATTCGGCGGGGACGTGGTGATTGAGAACGACGCCAACCTCTTCACCCTTGGAGAGGCCATTTACGGCGCTGCTAAGGGCAGGAAGTTCGTCCTCGGCGTCACCCTCGGCACGGGCGTGGGGGGAGGCCTCGTCATAAACGGCCAGATAGTGCGCGGGGCGGGGGGTCTCGGTATGGAGATCGGCCACATCACCATCGGCATAGAAGGCCCCCCCTGCAACTGCGGTTCCTACGGTTGCGCCGAGGCCTACCTCGGTGGGGCCTACTTCGTAGATAGGGCGGCCCGCCTCTTCGTAAGGCACGGGAAGTCCCCCCCAAAGAGTATGAAACATCTGGAGGAGTCCGCCCGGATGGGGGTCAGGCTGGCCCGCTCCCTGTGGGATGAGTACGGCCGGTACCTCGGCGTCCTCATGGCCTCCCTCATAAACATCTTTGACCCGGAGATCATCGTAATAGGTGGGGGCATAGCAGCCGCCTACGACCTCTTCAAGGAGGCGATGCTCCAGGAGATACGCAGAAGGAGGGTGGCCTACATCCTCAATACGGAGATCGTGCCATCGCAGCTCGGACCGGAAGCCGCCCTGTGGGGAGGCTATCACCTCGTCGTCTCCGAGGGCGTATAGGTATGGACCTAAGGGGAAAGGGGATACTCCTGACGGGTGCCACGAGGGGGATAGGGAGGGAGACACTGAAGCTCTTGGTAGGGGAGGGAGCGAAGGTCGCAGCAGTGGGTAGGGATGAGGAAGCGTTGAAGGAAATAAGGATGGCCTACGGGGATGCCGTCTTTCCCATCCAGGCTAACCTATCCGACCCGAAACAGAGGGAGAGGGTGGTAGGTATGGCGGCGGAGGTCCTGGGAGGTCTGGATGTCCTCATCAACAACGCTGGCTTCGGTATATACGGCCCCTTCCTCAACGTTCCCGACGACAGGATGAGGGAACTCTTTGAGGTAAACTTCTGGACGCCCATTCACCTAACGCGCCTCGCCGTCCCCTTCCTCCATAACGGGGGCGTCGTCCTCAACGTCGTTAGCCTTATAGCCTTCGTACCTCTCCAGAGGTGGGCCATATACTCGGCGAGTAAGGCGGCCTTGAGGTCTTTCTTTATGGCCGCCAGGGAGGAGTTGCGGGGGGAGGGGATAAAAGTCATAAACGTCTATCCCTCGGTTACCCGTACGGACTTCTTTCAGAGGGCCGGGAGCGATGGCATAAGGGGGACCGGTTCCGTATCCCCCGAAAAGGTGGCGAAGGTCATCGTTAAGGCCTTGAAACGGGGGAAGGAGGAGGTTTTCGTATCCTTCTGGGACGGTATTCTCGCCAAGATCGGTTTCCTTGCCGGTCCCTTGGCTACGAAGCTTGTAAAGTAGGCTATTCGCCTTCGGTTAGCCTCCCCATCTCCTCAATTAGTTTCTCCTTAGGCACCTCGTACCTCTCCCCCTTCCAGAGGTCCTGGACTTCCACTTTGCCGTCCTTCCACGCCCTGCCCACCACTATCCTTATCGGGATACCTATCAGGTCGGCGTCCTTGAACTTGACGCCAGCGCGCTCCTCGCGGTCGTCCCAGAGGACGTCATAACCGGCCTCCCGCAGGAGGTTATAGACCTCCTCACCCTCCCCTACGAGGTCTATGATGTGGGCGTCAAAGGGGGCGATGGACTTCGGCCAGAGCATGGAGTTCTCCGTCCCGTACAGCTCAACGGCACTGACCATTATCCGGCCCGGCCCTATCCCGTAGGAACCCATTATTACCGGCTTCCTCTGGCCGTCCCTATCCGTAAAGTACACTCCCATGCTCTCGCTGTACCGGGTCCCCAGCTTGAAGATGTGGCCTATCTCTATGGCATTTACCTGTTTCAGGGGCTTCCCACAGACGGGACAGAGGTCCCCCTCTACGGCGTACCTGACATCCTCCCACCTGACGTCTCCGAGGTCCTCCGGATTCACACCTACAATATGGTAGTCCTTCTCCCCTCCCCCTACGACGAAGCCCCGGAGGTACCGGATGGAGCGATCCGCCACTTTGGGTAGGCCAACACCGAGGGGGCCGACGAAACCGACCTCAACCCCGAGGAGGCTCATCACCTCTTCGGCCGTGGCGAGACGTGGGTTCTTGAGGATCCTAGCCAGTTTCTCCTCGTTCACCTCGTGGTCCCCCCTAACGAGGACGAGAACCGGCCCCTCGTCCGTCATATACACGAGGGACTTGACGAGGAACTTCGGCTCAACGCCGAGGAAGGAGGAGACCTCCTCTATGGTGCGGACGTTGGGGGTATGGACCTTCTTCCTCTCCTTGAACGGAGACTCCTCCACCTTCTCCACAGGTATGGCCGGGGCGACCTCAACGTTGGCCGCATATCCGCAGGAGTCGCATATGACCAGCCTATCCTCACCGGCGTCGGAGATCACCATAAACTCCTCGCTCTCCTTCCCTCCCATCAGTCCCGTAGAGGCTTTAACGTGGACGAACTTCAGGCCGCACCGGGTGAAGATCCTCTTGTAGGCCTCCCGGTGTTTGGCGTAGGACTCGTCCAACCCCTCCCACGTGGCGTCAAGGCTGTAGGAGTCCTTCATTATGAACTCCCTCACCCGGAGAAGCCCACCCCTCGGCCTCGGCTCGTCCCTGAACTTGGTCTGGAGCTGGTACCATATCTGGGGGAGGTCCTTGTAGGAATAGACGGTGTTGCGGGCTATCTCGGCGATAACCTCCTCGTGGGTGGGGGCGAGGGCGTAGTCCCTTCCTTTGCGGTCCTTCAGGCGGAACATATCGTCCCCGAAGCTCTCCCATCGGCCGGACTCCTCCCACAGGGACGAGGGGGAAAGGGAGGGCATGAATATCTCCTGCCCGCCTATGGCGTCCATCTCCTCCCGGATTATCCGCATTATCTTCTTCATTATCCTCCAGCCGAGGGGGAGGAAGGTATAGACCCCGCTCGTCAGCTGGCGTACGTACCCACCGCGCACCAACAGCCTGTGGCTCTTGGTTTCGGCGTCTGCCGGAGGCTCCCTGTAGGTTCGGATTAGGGATTTACTCTGTCGCATGGTGGGGATTCTATTGTGGAAAAACGCATCTCCCGGCGGTAGAATAAGACGATGCCCGCCGTTAAATCCTTAGAGACCCCGCAGGATAGGTTGAGGTTGGCCAAGAGGTACCTGAAAAATGCCAGGGAAATGCTCAGGATGTCTCCCGTGGATGAGGAGGCCGGGGTCTACGATGACCTAAAGTACGTTGCCAAAGCATCCGGGACGGCTTACCTGGCCGCCCTTGAGGTCCTGAAGGCCCTCTTTATGGCGAAGAAGGGGTGGAGTGTGGAGGAGGTGAGGGAGCAGACGAAGGAGATAGGAAGGTACAGGAAGATAATCAAGGAGTTGCCCATAGGCAGGGACAAGAGCCTGTTGCTCAAACTGTTCTCAGCGGTTTATACAATCCTTCACCTTGGGGGATACTACAGGGAAATGCAGGACAAGAAGGCGATAGATAGCGGGTTTGAAAAAGTGAAGAAGATAATCCGCATAGTGGAAAAACACGTTTCCCGGTAGCTGAATGGGGTAAATGTTTAAAATAAGTGTCTTTGGGAAAATCGGGAATTGCCAACTAAAATTCTGCGACTCTTGACTTCAGCGTCTGCCGGCGGATCCCTGTAGGTGCGGATTAGACGCATGATGAGGATTCTATTGTGGCCTTGTAAGAGAAGGGGTTAATCTGCCTTATAATATCTAACCTGTGTCTTTAAAGGATTTCCTGAAACGGCTGGAAGATCAGAGAGTAAAAAGGCTAATCAAAGCCGTTGCCGGTTCCTTACAAGGAAATCTCCCTTTAACGGTTATAGGTACGATCCTCCTCTACGTAATGCAGGAGGATGAGGAGGAGGGCTTAAGCAGCATAGAGGACATCCTTTCAAACCTACCTCTCCCCGAAGAGCTGAAGGTAGGAGAGACGGAGGCCTATACTATATATAGGGCGTTAAGCGTAATCCAGTGGGTGTTGACCAAGGGGCGGGACGAGGATGTTATTAAATTGAGCGACCTTATCGTATCGGAGCCTAAAGAGGCGGCGCGACGAGTTATCGCCCTCTATAAGGAGGGAGCGAAGGCTTACGGTGAGAAGGAGCTGGAGGACGTGCAGGGGTATATAGAGAAAATCTTTGAGATGGTGAAGGAAAACAAGAACTTTAAAGGTGTGCAGATGTTCAGAAAATGGCTTAAAAATAGACGTCAGTACCTTATGGCAAACATTATAGCTGAACTTTCGGATATTATTAGAGGAACCTTGAGGCTTGAGTCCCGTACGATTAGAATTCCAGATAAACCTAAAATTGAGAACCCTAACGATCTTCAGCTAAGGCATCTCAAAGGTAGCAAACGACTGATTCCGTATTCGGGTAAGGGGTT
>WGAN01000181.1 GCA_015494805.1 Caldifarciminota bacterium | reverse complement strand
TCAAACTTGGGCTTAGCCATCGCTCTTTACCTCCTTTTTTTCTCCCCTTTACTAAAAAAGCGACCTGCAATTATACGGCTGCACAGCAGGCCGCGACGCACCCAAACCCCCCTTTGGGTCTGGAGTGTGTATTCTAAGGGAGACTCGGAGCAAATTCGGTGGGTACGACGTAATGAAGGGTGGGAGTAAAAGCCGTTCCCGGTTTGCCGCTTGTGGCAAGATAACCGATAAGTCGTCCCCGAATCCCTACGGTATGGGGACAAAATCTCGTGGCCTTAATTTCGTTCAATTTTTATGTTAATCGCGTCATACAAAAGTTAAACAATTAAGTAAAATTACCGAAATATCACACATTGGAGGTATTTCCCATCATATTGATCAACTCGTCATTCCATCCGAAAATATAGATGGTGAACGAATGAAAGGGAGGGCATAAAATACGATGTCTTGAGATGGTTCGGAGCCTTCGCAGAGCTGGGGCTTGCCCTCTCCTCCCGCCCCCAAACGTCGGGGAGATATACGGGATTAGGTTGGCCTTCTCCGGCGGGATACGTACGACTACACCCTACTGACCGCTGATAGGCCGCCCTTAAGAAAGGAGCCTCCCCCTAACCGTGTCGGCGAGCTTGAGGAAGGCCCGTCCGCTCGGTGAATCCGGGTAGGCATGGACCACGGGAACGCCCGCATCCCCGCCGCTGGAGACGTACTCGTCTATGGGTACCCTCACCAGAACGGGTACGCCCGTGATCTTGGAGAGTTTATCGGCCCCACCCTCCCCGAATATGTGGTACCTCCTACCGCTGTCCGGACATACGAAGTATGCCATGTTCTCCACTATGCCGAGTACGGGGATCTCCAACTTCTCAAACCCCTTTATGGCCCTTAGGACGTCTGCTATGGCTACCGTCTGGGGCGTCGTAACGACGATGGCTCCGTCCACCTCGTACCCTTGGGCCAGGGAAAGGTGGGAATCACCGGTACCCGGAGGCAAATCTACGACGAGGACGTCAAGGTCTCCCCAGGCCGTTTGAAGTAGAAGCTCCTCGTAGGCCTTGTGGAGCATGGCCCCCCTCCAGAGTATGGGGGTGTCCTCCTTTACGAGGACCCCGAAGGTGAGGACTTGAATGCCGTACTTCTCTATGGGTTTGAAGCGCCTGTCCTCCGTTACGTAGACTCTCTCGCCCTCCAAGCCGAGGAGGACGGAGACGGAAGGGCCATACACGTCGGCGTCAAATAGGCCGCTCTTCAGCCCAAGTTTTGAGAGGGCGACGGCGAGGTTTACGGCCACCGTGGATTTACCCACTCCCCCCTTACCGCTGGCTACGGCGAGGACCTTCTTAACTCCGGGGATCCTCTTCTTCGTCTTCCCTACGGGGCCGACGTTGACCCTAAGTGGAGGCTTCCCTTCCCTTATCCGGTACCTGACTTCGGGCTTGAATCCCCCCTCTATCAACCTCTTCTCAACGGCCGTCTTGATGGCCTCCGCTTGACCTTTCAAAGTCGCAGGCAGGAGGAGTACGACCTCCGCCCTGTCCCCTTCAACGGACAGACTTCCCAAGAACCCGGAACTTACGAGGTCCTTCCCACCTACGGTTACGGTCTTCAGGATGTCCAAAGCCTTTCTGGTACTCATAAAGCGGGAATTATACTCCCGGCCGGATGAAGGAGGGTATATCCCCGTCTCGTCCCTAGCTGCGGCCGACTTCTTGGGCGTTGTAGGTATTTCACCGATAGGATGCCACCCCGTCCATCGCCTGTGAAACTACATCGTACAATCCGAAGAATACCATAATTTCTAAGGAATATGGTCAAAATTTACCTAATTTTATGATTAATTTTAGTATAATTGGAAAGTTTTGCGGCAAAAATATAGGAATTTACCAACTTTAGACATTCGTCGTATAGAGTGATACAATCTCCGAAGAGTCGCTGGCATAAAGTACCCCTTACCGATTTCCATCAATTGCACCTCGCATAGGATGGGCAAAATCCGCATATAGATGGCAACAACATTGAATCCAATTTCGTCATATTTCAAGGTAGTTAAAGGCTTGATGGTCCAGTCGCTTTAGGAGTTCTGCAGCTTCCTCTGGGGTTTCCGGGTAGGCTTCCTTCGCCAGGACGGCGACGGAGGAGAAGGGCATAGGGACCCTGAAGAAGTCCCAAGAGGGGAGGACGTACGCCGAGGAGAAGGCCACACCGACAAAGACCATCCTGACCCCCAATCTGCGGGCGAGGAGTAGGGTATTCTCCTTGAAGTGCAGGGCGGGGCCGCGGGGTCCGTCCGGGGTGATGGCCACGTTCCACCCCTCCCTCACTGCCCTAACCACCCCCATCACACCCTTAAGTGGAGACTTGTACTGGGAGGACCATATCACGCCGAGACCTTTCCTCTGTACCAACTCCCCTATCCTCCTCCCGTCCCGACTGGGGGATACCATAACCTTTATGGGTGAATCCCTGAAGATGTACGGCAATGGGAAGAGGTTCCGATGCCAGAAGAAGAAAACCGTAGGTTCCCCTTCCTTGAAAACCTCACCCACCACCCTCGCCCTGACGGTTGAGACCAGAAGGTCGTAGAGCCGGTACGCCTTCACCCTTCCGAACCGAAGAGGGCAGCGAGATGCTCTGGGACGTCCCTAAGGACGTTGGCCTTTATCTCCTTCCACCTCCTACCCGTAAAGGACGCTATCTCCTCTTCGTACTGCTTATACACGTTCCGGATGAACTCGGCGTACTCGTCGGGGTAGGGGTTGGTAGGGTGGGCGAAGTTGAGGACACGGTCGTTTGCCATCTTGAATATTATCTCCCCCACCAACTTACGGGACTCCTTAACGAGTTCGTTGAAGGTGGCCTTTATGAGGGGAATGTCCGAGAAGTAGTACTTGAATATCGGTTCCATCTCCACTATCGGATAGGCATCAACGAGCCTCCCCTTCTTCTGGAACTCTTTCAACAGCTTGGAGGTTATGACGGGAGGGACGGCCGGCCTCATAACCAACAGGAGGTTCTCCCCGTCCGATACGGCGAGGATCCTGTCCCCCGCCCCGAAGGACTCCAACGTTCCCTCGTGTTCGGTTATCCTCTCGTAGGTCCAACTACCGGCGGGGGTATCAACGGCTATCTTGGTTAGGGCAAAGTATCCGGATAGGTAAGGTACGAAGTCCCCCTCAAGAACGTAGAAGTACGCCTTGTAGGCCCTCAACTCGTCCAAAAGTTCCGGCACCGAGAAGTCCTCGTCCGTGGGTCTCAAACCCACGAGGTGGCCCTCCACGAAGGCGGCGAGAATCGTACGTTTGTCCCTTGAGGGGAAAATTACCAGAGCAGTGCGTTCCTCCTTCTCCATTTCGGTTAAGAAATCGTAGAAGTTGGCCTCTATCACCTTCGGCTTGAGGGTGTCGTATATGGCCCTAACCTCAACCTTCTCTATGTCCTTCAACTTTATGTTGTGTAGCTCCGGTACGTCCCCCTCGTATATGGATACCTCGTAGGTCAGGACGTCAAAGCTTTCAAGGGCCTTCAGGGCGGCCTTTCCCCGCAGGTCCCCGTACTCGGCGTACAGGATGGTCTCACCGCGGGTTAGGAGCCTCCCCTCCTCCGTACCGGCTTTTACCTTGAACTCCCAAACGAAGTCCCCCCCTATGTTTGCACTCGCCCGTATGGCTGTTAGGAGCGACGCAAAGTTTCCAACTTTCTTCATTCACCTATTATTTTAATCACGACGCGTTTGGGACGCTGGCCATCGTACTCAAAGTAGAAGATTTCCTGCCAAGGACCCAGGTCCAGGTCTCCGTTCGTTATGGGTAGGACTACCTGGAGGTGGGTTAGGAGGTTCTTCAGGTGGGCGTCGGCGTTGTCCTCGCCCGTGCGATGGTGTTTGTAGTCGGGGCGGTAGGGGGCGAGCCTCTCCAACCACTCCCACATATCCTCGTGCAGGCCGGACTCGTTGTCCTGTATGAGGACGGAGGCCGTGAGGTGCATGGCCGACACCAGGCACAGGCCCTCCTTCACCCCGGACTCCCTCACGGCCTCCCTAACCTGCTCGGTTATATGCACCACGGCCCTGCGGGTGGGCGTGTTGAACCAGAGGTATTTGGTGTAGGTCTTCATACCTCTACGTACTCCACCCAGCCGTAGGGATCCTCTACCTTGCCCCGTGCTATTCCGGTGTACCTTTCCCTTATCTTTAGGGTGACCGGTCCGGGCTTTCCATCGCCTACGGGTATCCCATCCACGCTCCTTATGGGGGTGACCTCTGCGGCCGTACCGGTGAAGAAGACCTCGTCGGCTATGTAGAGCATCTCCCTCGGTATCATAGTCTCAATGACAGGGTAGCCGAGGTCCTTTGCTATGCGTATGACGGAGTCCCTCGTTATGCCGGGGAGGATGGAGGCGGAGAGGGGCGGGGTGTAGATGGTGGCCTTCGTGGGATCCCCGTCCTCGTACATCACGACGAAGACGTTCTCGCCGGTGCCTTCGGCGACGTGACCGGAGACGGTTAGCTGGATGCTCTCCACGGGCAGGAGGAGGTCGTCAAGTCCGAGGGATAGGTCGACCTTTTCGTAGTTCTTTTCCCTCGCCTTATTGATAGCATCTTTAACCTTGCCGGCTACGTCCTTGTCCCTGAACATAGCCGAGAGGACGGCCTCCATCTTGGCGAGCTGGCCCGTGGCGTAGTTGGAGGCTCCCTTGGCCATGAACGGAGTGGTGCTGGGGGCGTTCTTGGCCCACGCCGAGGTTATGACGTCCGCACCCCTCTCTATGGCCGTCGTACCGAGGTAGTCGTCCCACAGGAAGGTGGCGATGAACCACTCAACGGGGTTGTTCAGGGGGTTGACGCCGAGGGGTGGGCTAAGGATAGGGTCCTCCTTCACATCGTAGCCCCGGTAGATGACGGGCCTTATATACACGAAGGGGTTCGCCATCTTCCCCTCTTCCTTCACCTTTTTAGCCTTCCGGTAGAGGTCGTTCTCACGGATGAGGTCCTTCGTTATCTCCATAAAGCGGGTGATCAGGTCCTCCGTCTTCACCCTTCCCTCCTTCTTGAGGTCTTCGGGGGCGTAGTCTTCGGGGAGCATCCGGTATATCTTGGCGGAGCGGATGAGGCGACGGTAGTGGTCCCTACCCCTGAAGATGGCGACGCCCTTGTCGGTTACGTAGCCCCTTATACCCTCAAAGACGCCGCTGCTGTAGTGTATGACGTGCGATAGGACGTGGATCTTGGCTTTGTCCCAGTCAACGTAGTCGGCCTCGACCTTGCCTCCCTCTACGCGGTACATGTATATGCATCTCTTGCTACAGCATTTGGATCTGGTCATCCGTCTTGTATTCTAAGGTCGTACTCCAAACTCAACCGCATCCTCCCCTTCAAAGGCTTTTCAACGTTCGTACGTAGAATAGTATCCGTGCATCTCCTAAGATTAATCCGTCCTGCCAACGCCCTCCTATCCTCGTTGGTCGTCCTGACGGCCTGTCACCTGTCCTACTGCCTCGCCGGGAAGCCCCTCCACCTTATGTTAGGAGCCTTTTTCATTACAGCCTTCATAAACGTGACCAACGACCTCTTGGACGTACCGGAGGACACCCTGAACCACCCGGAGCGGCCCCTCCCGTCCGGGAGGGTGTCGGAGGAGCAGGCTTGGGTTCTGGCAATCACCCTCCTCTTCTTCGCCCTCTACGTGTCCTACCACCATTCCCCTTGGGTTTTGGCGGTCGGCTCCCTTGCTATGTTCCTCGCCCTCCTCTACAACTACTACCTTAAGGCCCTACCCTTTCTGGGCAACCTCACGGTGGCCACCGTCGTAGCCCTGGCCTTCCTGTACGGCAGTGGGGGATACCTCCTCCACAGGGTCCTCCCCGCCGCCCTCCTCGGCGGCTACCTCCATCTCATAAGGGAGTTCGTAAAGAGCCTTCAGGATATGCGGGGGGACGCACCGTACAGACGCACGGTCGCCCACGTCCTGGGGGAGGGGCCAACGCGGAGGTTAGTATTCTTCGGCCTGATAATTCTTCCCTTACTCTCCGTCCTCCCCGTCTTCGTTGGCTACTCTTACCTCTACGTCGTATCCGTCCTCCTTTTGGTCGGTTTCCCCGCCCTCCTCACCTCTCCCCTCGTCTTCTATGGGCGCTATCGCCTCCTCTCGTCCATCCTCAAGGTCCTGACGGCCCTCGCCCTCGTATCCCTGTGGGTGGCTTAGGGAAAGGGGTCTTGAAGAGATAGCCGTACTTCGCCGTTGCAAGATTTTGAACGGCATTCCTGCGGCACATTGTGGAGGATTGGAGGTGAGGGCGATTGACGGAGGCCACTTCAAAAACTGCAAGCCGGACTTTATTTTATAAAATCGTAAGTCGCACTTTAAGATCCTTAATCCACATAAAACGACCCAAGGCCCGTAATCGGTGAGGGTTGTTACGATCCCGCAAGTCCGGGGACATAGTGGTATAACCTTCATAATTTCGCAATTTTATGGGGTAATTGTTGAGATATTGCAGAAATTAACGGGAATACTGCTATCAAAGTCTAAATCACATCTACAGAAATCCGCATTACACGGCATCGCACCGCGCGACCGGACGTACCCGTTACCCCCTACTCCTTCTCCCTACGCTCTTTACCCCTATCCGCCTCATCAACTTCCAGGCCCCTATGTAGCTGTACTCCACCCCGAACTCTTTCCTTATCAACTCTATCACCTCCTTGGGCGTCCAACGGTCCTTCGCCTTCAGAAGTTCCTTCAACCTCTCCTCGTCCTCCTCGCTCAACTTCCTCCTCTTCCCTTGGTTTCCTTCCGCCCTCCTGTCCCTCAACCCCTCTATCCCCTCCTCCCTGTACCTCCTCTTCCACTCGTATATCGTCCTCTCCCCTATCCCCAACTCCTTCGCCACCTCCTTTACCTTCATCTTACCGCTCTCAACCAGATACACTATCACCGCCCTTACCTTTATGTCGTTTTTATTCTCTCGGATGAACTTCACCAGGTCCTCCATCTCAACCCTCTATTCTAAACCCGTAATGCATCCTTGTGAGAAGAAGGCCGTTTATGGGGAGGGAGTTACCCTCCCTCCGTACGCCCCTCCCTCTTGAAGAGGACGTAGGAGTAGGCCACCGCCACCACGACCAGAAACACCGCCCCGCCGATTATCACGCCCACCATGAGAGTAGGGGAGACGAGGGAGGCGAGGCCGATGAGGAGGCCGTAGAGGACGAAGAGGACACCGAATAGCCTGTGGGTCTTCCTCCAGACCCTCTCCGAGGCCAGAGTCCAGGGGGTACGCACACCGAGGAACC
>WGAN01000180.1 GCA_015494805.1 Caldifarciminota bacterium | reverse complement strand
CCTCAACGACCGTACCGGCGTACTCGTGGCCGAAGGGTCCCCTCCCTATCAGGTGATGCCCCCGTAGGAGGGCCTTGAGGTCGGTCCCGTCCGTCAGGGCGTACTCCACCTTTATCACCACCTCCCCCTCACCCGCCCTGGGCCTCTCCGTCTCTATCACCTTAACCTCGCCGTTATATACTATGGCTGCCCTCACCCTCCGATTCTACGGACGAGTTCCGAGAAGACCCTATCAACCACCCCCCTGTTCCTCTCGTAGAACTCCCGCGCCCTCCTACCTATCTCAAGGGCCACTTCGGGCTTCAGGAGTAGGCCGAGGAGCATCTGGGCCAGCTCCTCGTAGGTCCTGACCACCACAACCGCCCCGTACTTGACCATATCCCCCACGTAGGGCTGCCTGTGGAAGTAGGGGCCGCTAAGGATGGGCTTACCCCAGTACGCCGGTTCTATGAAGGAGTGGCCACCGTAGGGACGCAGCGTGCCGCCGACGAAGACGACGGAGGCCCATCTGTAGAGGCTCCAGAGGTCTCCGATGGTGTCCACTACAAGGACGTCGGTGTCGTCCGGATCCGTCAGGTAGGACACCGTAAAGCCCTGTCTCCGGAAAGCCGAGGATACGTTGCCGACGTTCTCAAGGTGGCGGGGGGCGACCATCACCCTGAAGCCGGAGACGTTCCGCCTTACCAACCTCGTAGCCTCGGCTATGTCTCCTATCTCCCTACCCCTGACGTTGGCGAAGAGTATAGCCCCGGCGGGCTGGAAGGGGCGGAGGTCCAGAGCCTTTATAGGCCTTTCAACGGCGTCAAACTTGAGGTTCCCCACCACCTTTACCTCCCGCGCCCCAAGGGAGGCGTACCTTAGGGCGTCCCCTTCGCTCTGGGCGAGGACGAGGTCCACCTTCCCTATCACCTCCCTGAAGAGCTTCAGCCTCCTGTACCACCTGTAGGCTTTCTCCCCTACGGTGGCGTTTACGATGAAGACGGGTAGCCCCTCCTCCTTGCTTATGGAGATGAGGTTGGGCCATATCTCCGTCTCCACAACGACGAGGGCCTCTTTCCCCTTGGTCATACGGCGAACACACCGGGGGGAATCCAAGGGGAACCTTACCGCCCTAAGGCCGAGGGATAGGGCGTACTCGTAGCCGCTGCCAGTGAAGACGGAGAGGACGGCGTCCGGGAACTTCCTTATCAGGGGTAGGGCGGCGTTCACCTCCCCTACGGAGGAGGCGTGAAAGAGCAACCTCCCCGGAGCCTCCGGACACCTCACAGGCAGGAGGGAGGTCAGGGCGCGGTAGAGTCCGTACAAACTGCCGAGATTCTACGGATGGCATCCATCCCCTTTAAAATAGCCACCCTAAACGGAGAGGTGCCCGAGCGGCCGAAGGGGCGCGATTCGAAATCGCGTGTCCCCGCAAGGGGACCGTGGGTTCAAATCCCACCCTCTCCGCTTTGGCGATAAAGGTCCTCGGAGGGAACTCCAACCCCGTAGTCCTGCGTGGTATATGCGCGCACCTCGGCATAGAGCCGACCAAGCATTTTGTCGGCAGGTTCTCCGACGGTGAGATAAGGGTTCAGATAGAGGAGAGCGTACGGGGACACGACGTCTTCATTGTGCAGTCTACCAACCCTCCCGCCGAGAACCTCCTTGAGCTTCTCCTGATAGCCGACGCCGCCCGCAGGGCCTCGGCCGCTCGCGTAACGGCCGTCATCCCCTACTTCGGGTACGCCCGTCAGGACAGGAAGGACCGTCCGAGGGTCCCCATATCCGCCAAACTCGTCGCCAACCTCATAGAGGCCTCCGGTATAGACAGGCTCCTGACGGTAGACCTCCACGCCGACCAGATTCAGGGCTTCTTCAACATCCCTGTAGATAACCTCTACGCCACCCCGATATTCCGGGAGCATTTCCTGAAGCTCTTCCCGGAGGGGCTGGATCCGGAGAGGTGGGTGGTGGTGTCCCCCGACGTCGGCGGCATAAAGAGGGCGAGGCTGATAGCCGAGAAGCTCTGGAACCTCCCCCTCGCCATGGTGGATAAGCGGAGGCCCAGACCCAACGTCTCCGAGGTGGTGAACGTCATCGGGGAGGTGGAGGGGAAGGAGGTCCTGCTTGTGGACGACATCATAGACACGGGGAACACCATAGCCAACGCCTCCCACGCCCTGATTGAGAGGGGGGCCAAGAGGGTCCTGGTGATGGCGACACACGGCCTGTTCTCCGGGAGGGCGAGGGAGATTTTGAGCGAGGCCCCCATTGAGAGCATCCTGATAACCAATACGGTCTTCCGCCGGGAGAGGGCACTACCGGACAGGACGGAGGTCTTGGACATCTCCGGCCTCCTCGCCGAGGCTATAAAGCGAATACACAGCGGCGGGTCCGTCTCCGCCCTCTTCCTCTAAGGACACCCTATAAGAGTTCCGCCGTTTTGCAAACCTCCGCATTTTGCTAAACGAACGCGACGTTGGGGTGGATTATCCCTCTATCAGCGTAATCTCCCGTTGTCTCCTTTCGAACGAAAAAAACCCCGCCCGGAGGCGGGGTATCTGCAGCCCGGCGCTGGGCCGTACTACTTCTTGGCTTCCTTCTTTCCGCCCTTCTTGTCCCTGATGGAGTACTTCTCTATCCACTCCTCAAGCCGGCGGCGGGCCTCCCAGTCGGGTATCTGGATGGGGGGCGTCTTCATGAAGTACGCCGAAGGCTCCACTATGGGACCGGCCAAGCCGTTGTCCTTGGCCAGCTTGGCGGCCCTTATGGCGTCTATCATAACGCCGGCGGAGTTGGGGCTGTCCCAGACCTCCAGCTTCACCTCAACGTTGAGGGGTACGTTTCCGAAGGTGGTACCCTCCATGCGGATGTAGGCCCACTTCCTGTCCTTGAGCCACGGGATGTAGTCCGAAGGCCCGACGTGGATGTTGTCGTCCCCTATATCGTACGGTAGGAGAGACCTGACGGCGTTCGTCTTGGATATCTTCTTGGAGTGGAGCCTCTCCCTCTCCAACATGTTGAGGAAGTCGGTGTTCCCGCCGAAGTTTATCTGGTAGGTCCTCTCAAGCTTCACGCCGCGGTCTATGAAGAGCTGGACGAGGGTCCTGTGGAGGATGGTGGCCCCCACCTGGGACTTGATGTCGTCCCCTATAACGGGAAGGCCGGCGTCTTTGAACCTCTTGCCCCAGTAGTCAGACGTGGCTATGAAGACGGGTATGCCGTTGACGAAGGCGGCTCCGGCCTGAAGGACCTGCTCAACGTACCACTTGGTGGCCTCCTCGCTCCCTACGGGCAGGAAGTTCACGACCACGTCTACGCCGAGGTCCTTGAAGATCTTGGCTATGTCGTCCGTGGGACCGGGGGCCTTGACGATGACGTCCTTCAGGTACTTCCCTATGCCGTCGTGGGTCATCCCCCTATACACCTTGGCGTTGAGCTTGGGGACGTCCGTGAACTTGTAGGTGTTGTTGGGGGGGGCGAAGATGGCCTCGGAGAGGTCCTTACCCACCTTGCGGGCGTCTATATCAACACCGGCAACGAACTCTATATCGCTTATGTGGTAGCCTCCGAAATCAACGTGCATTATTCCGGGGATGAAGTCGCCCGGCTTCGCGTTCCTGTAAAAGTAAACACCCTGTACGAGGGCGGAGGCGCAGTTCCCCACGCCTATTATAGCAACCCTTATCTTTTCCTTTGCCATGAGCGGGTATTATACTGGCGAAAGGTCCAAACTCAAATCGCCCAAGAGGCCCAAACGTAGATTCCGTACCTCCCGTTCTGGTTGTAGCCTTCAATCCCCACCCGCCTACGTATGTGGAGGCCGGCCGCCACGCGGTACCCCACCTCGGAGGTTATGAGGCGGGAGGATAGGACGCTCTCGTAGATAGGTATTCCGTCCTCCGCGAAGGCGTAGGCCCTGAACCATCCCCACCCCCACCTGTACCCTCCCCACATACACCCATTGCAGAGGCCAAATTCAACGTTTTGGACGTACAGCCTGAACCTCCACACCTCGTAGTACTCCAACCTTAGGCCGTACCCCTCCCCTGAAAGGGAGAGGGAAACCCTCCTCCTCCTGTCCGACAGGTAGGCCCTTACGAGGTACCTCTTCAGAGGAACGGAGAACCATACGGCGTACGATTTGGAGAAACTCCCCTCACTCCAGACCCTTTCCCCTTTGACGTACCGGAGGCGGAAACCTATCCCGTTCCTGTAGGCTGCTATCCCGAATCCGGTCCCTTTGCGGGAGAGGGCCGACTCAAGGACCACGGGACCGTACCTCAAGTAGCCTACGCCTTCCATCTCCCCCCTCCACGTGCGGGCAAGGAGAAGACCTCCCTCCCTTCCGGATACGCCGAAGATGAGGCCGACGGTGTCCAACTTGGCCGTCCATAGGCCAACGCTTAGGGCTAGAGACGGGGGGGCGTAGGGGCTGTATCGGAGACCCCACCCTCCGGTATAGAAGCCGCCGTATCCAGAGAAGCCGAGGGGGGAGGCGAGTACGTAGTTGCCAGCAGCGATACGGACGAAACCCCCGTACTCTATGGCTACAGCCTGCCTACTTCGGGAGAGGTAGAGACGGTTCAGGTACTTCCCCTCCCTACCTTTGAAGCTTAACACCCCCTCCCCTTTGCCATCCCTTAGGCCACCCCTGACGAAGAGGGCGTAGTACCTTTCTTCGTTGCCGAAGAGGAGGATGCCCTTGATGGCATGGGAGACGGTCCAGGGGAGGCCAGACCTCCTTACGAAGTCCTCCCATCCGTAGTAGGGCCGGTGTTTGAGGATGCTGTCTATCTGGGCAGGGGTTAGGAAAGGGAAGGCTTCTAACTCCTCCCTACCGCAGGAGTTTACGTCTATAGCTTGATAGACGTAGCCCTGAAAGGTTAGGACCTCCGAAGTATCGGGGACGAAGGGGAGGAAGGCCCACACGCCCCATTCTACGGGGGAGACCCCCTCCCCTGTCCTCACCTCACTATGACGCTCTCGGTGTGGCTACCGGCCTTTATGAGGTAGGTTCCGGGTTTGAGGTTTATACGCACCTTGCCGTCGGAGCGCACCCTCCTGACGAGGTTCCCTCCGGAGCGGTATATCTCAACTTCACCCCTGTACCCCTCTACAACGACGGAACCGTCCTCCACCCTGATGCTGAAGCTCTGGGCAGCGACGGGTTTCTCCTCCGTACCGAGGTCCTGGTCTCCGTTGCCGTAAATGGCAGCGTTGCACACCCACTGGGATACGAAGCAGGAGGCGTCCCCGAACACCAGCTGGAGGCTGCTGCTCGTCAGACGAGATACGATGAGGTCGCTGGTTATGGAATAGGGAGCGGTGCCGGAACCCGTCCAGACCCTACCGCCCCAACCGTTGGCACTTGACCACGCGACCGGCTGGACACAGGCCAGGACCACGTCCCATATACCGTCGGCATCTATGTCGGCCACCGTAGGGGCGGAGCATCCCTCGGTACTCTCGGTGAAGGTGGCTATTATGCTGCCGCTCTGGCCGTCTATGACCGTTACGTTGCCGCTCGTGCCGGAAACGTTGTTGACCACGACGTCGTAGAGGCCATCGCCGTCAAGGTCGCCCATAGCACCCGCCCTGTTGCTGGGTGCGGAGACCGTCCAGAGCGGGGTCCAGGTGGGTACATCGTAAGCGGCCACACAGGAGCCTCCCCTGACGACGAGCTCATCGGCCCCATCACCGTCCAAGTCCCAAGCCATCAGTGCGGAGGACATAGCCGAATACCACCCCTCCTCGTTCCCTATGAGGGTGCCGTTGAAGCCGCAGGGTGCCGAGCCGGTCCAGAGGAGGGTGCCGGTGGCGGCGTTGTAGCACCTTACGGTGTTGTTCTGTAGGGGTACGCACACCTCCCAGTTGCCATCGCCGTTGAAGTCGCCGATTACGGGGTCTCCGCCCTCGTCCGGTAAAGTGGCCCTCCAACTGTAGGACCAACTGCTGATGTTCTCCCTAAACATATAGAGGTCCCGGTCCTGGACCCAGTAGATCTCGGCTATGCCATCGCCGTCTATGTCTATGATGGTCATGTTGGACCTCTCGTCCTCGTCGTCGTCCTCACCGAAGCCGTGCCTGAAGGACTCGTTGCAGTTGAAATCTATCTTGACGATGTAGGCCTCCCAGTCGTCCCATGGCCAATCCGGCTCCTCGGCCGCCGGACAGAAGCCCACACCGTTCGTGGTGAGGACGCACTCCCCCGTTCCGTAGTCCGGCCATATCTGGCTGTCGCAGAGCGCCCTCCCTATGTCTGCCCCGTCCAACCAGGTGTTGGGTCCTCCGGCTAACCAACCCCTGTCCTCGCCGGTGTAGAAGATGTCGGTAGTGTCGTCCCCGTCCTTGCGGGCGGTGGTAACGTAGAGGTTGGCGTTGTTATCGTCCTCACGGGAGCGGGTTTTGGCCACCGTCGCCGGCGTGCTGCACCTCCAGGGTGCCTTCGCCGTCTTCTTGTAATCGTGCCTACCCTGACGCCACTCCGGATCCAGCGGGCCGTAAGGCTCGTAAGACTGGGCCAACAGCCCGCCCAACCATCCCACCATCAACCCTACGGTGAAGATGCCTCTTAAGAACCTCATAGTTTCCTCCTTCTCCGTTATTATAAGCCCGAATCGGGGGAGACGTTGTCGCCCCTTGGACAACGGTGTCAGGATTAGAATTATTGGTTTTATGGGCGTAATAGACTGGGGGGTGGTCCTGCTGTACGTCGCCCTCGTTCTGGGGATTGGGGCCTTCCTAACCCGGAGGCAGAGAAGCCGTCAGGATTACTACCTCGCCGGTCGTAGGATGGGGCCTTGGCAGGTGGCCCTGTCCCTGGTCGCTACGCAGGTCAGCGCCATAAGCATAATCGGGGCGCCCGCCTTCATAGCCTTAAAGGCCGGAGGGGGGCTGAAGTGGTGGCAGTACGAGCTGGCCGTCCCCATTGCTATGCTCGTCCTTATGCTGACCCTCGTCCCCCTCTACCACCGCATGAAGGCCATTACCATCTACCACTACCTTGAGGGTAGGTACGGTCGGGGGGTGAGAGCTACCATCGGGGGGATATTCCTGATAAGCAGGAGCCTCGCCGCCGGGGTGATACTGTTTGCGACGGGGGTGGTTCTCTCCTCCTTGATCCGCTGGCCTTTGGCGGAGACTTTAGTGGTCGTAGCAACCGTCACCATAACCTATACCGCCCTCGGAGGCATAGAGGCCGACATATACTCCGATATCCTCCAGCTTCTCATCCTGTGGTTCTCCGCCCTGTTTATGGTCTTCCTGCTCCTCGGTATGGTAGGGGGAGACCTCGTCCCCCTCCTCAAGGCGTCTTCGGAGAGGTTAAACGTCTTTGTTTTGGACAGGACGGGCTTAGGAGATGGGGAGAACTTCTCCCTTTGGGCTATGCTCTTCGGGGGACTCTTCCTGTACCTGTCCTACTACGGTACGGACCAGAGCGAAGCCCAAAGGCTCCTGACGACTCGGAATGCCGGGGATGCTCAAAAGGCCCTGCTCATAAACGGTCTCCTCCGATTTCCCCTCGTCCTAACCTACAGCGCCGTCGGCATCCTCCTGATAGCCTTTCTGAACGCCCATCCGGATTTCTTAAAGGTCCTTGAGGGGAAGAGGCCGGACTTCCTCGTCCCCGAATTCGTCATACGGTACTTCCCACCGGGTGTCGTAGGCCTCTTTATGGCCGGAATTTTCGCCGCCACGATGTCCTCCATAGACAGCGCCATGAACGCCCTATCCGCCGCCACTTACGAGGACTTCCTCCTCCGCCTGTTCCCGTCCCTCGCTCGCCTCCCACAGGGTAGGCAGGTCCTCCTGTCCAAGCTCCTGACGGTCTTCTGGGGTACCTTCTCTACCCTCTTCGCCTTGACCTTAATACGCTCACCGGAGACGGTGATAGAGCTGGTCAACCGTATAGGCTCTGCCTTCTACGGCCCTATCCTCGCCGTCTTCCTGATGGGTATGTTCTCCCGGAGGGTCAGTGGCTTTGGGGCGATATTGGGCCTACTCTCCGGTGTGGCCTTCAACCTCTACCTCTGGAAGTTCGCCCCCGGAGTCTCGTGGATGTGGTGGAACCTCTTCGGGTTCTTGGTCGCCGTACTGGTGGGGCTAACCGTCTCGGTTTTTGTACCGGAGGGTAGGGAGGTGGATGGGTACGTCGTCGGAGTCGGGGATGTACTGCGGGAGGCAATTAGGCGCAAAAACTACATCCTCGCCCTTACGGGTATGAGCCTCTTCATCGTCCTCGTTAGCCTCGCCGTTGAGGTGGCTTTTTGACTTTCGTACCTTAACGGTATAACGAGGCGGCAGTTATCAACGGTGTGACCGATTTCACTCCCCAAAAATGCGGAAACCGATCCGTACTTTACAATTTTCAACGATGTGGGATTTTATGCTTTCTAACGGCCAAAGAGGATGATTGGGTCTCCAGCCTCCCTTCTTGCGCCTTGGTTCCTTTCGCCTCCTTCGCTTGGCTGGTATAAGTGAATTATAATTCAAACTCTGACTACCATACGGATTCGGACTCGTCTATATAATAAAGTGCTTACGATGAACGTAAGATATGCACTCGTCGTCCTTCTCCTTGCGACTATAAGCGTTGGCTGTAGGAATAACCTTAGCAAATACCCCGGCTACGTGGATCCTTCCCACGTGCGTATTTTCGGCAAAGAAGGTCAATCTTGGGAGGGGCTTGACGTGACCGAAACCCCAGATGGGCGGTATGTGGTGGTAGGCGAGGCTACGATATACGAAAATACCGACGCCGCAGGCACAGCCATAGCCATAAGTGTTAGCGAAAACGGAGACTCGCTCTGGTTATATAGAAACCCGCTATACTCTACGGCGACGAGTGTGGAAAGCCTGAAGGATGGGAAGATCGCTATGGAAGATTGGGGGGGCATACAGATAGTGGATAAAGATGGAAGGCCCCTGTACCGCTTACATGTTGGTTCTGCCTCTTACAGTCAGGGGGACATCTTTTCAAACGACGCTATCATCTACGACCCTCGTATAGATGCGGTTATATCCTTCTATCCCGGTGTATGTCTGAAACAGCTACCTGTGGATGGTTCTTCCGGATGGTTAACCTGTTCTGGTCTCGGAGGGTTTGGTACGGAGATAGCCCTAACAGAGAACGGATACGTAGCCTTGGCCGAGAGGGTAGGGGGATTGCTACTGTTTGCGGTTGATACGCAGGGTACCTTGTTGTGGGTGGATACTTTGAGGATACCCAGAGAATACACCAGTCCCGACATAAGATCCTCCCTTCGCGGCCTTGCCCTTACGGACGACGGGGGCTTTATGATAGCAGGTCAGACCTGGTTGAGCGAGGGGTGGTATCCCTACATAATCAAGCTTGACTCTAACCGGAAGGTGGAGTGGATAAAGAAGTACGACAGACCGGGAGACGAGATAGAGAGGTGGGACGGGTATCCGATGGACCTACTGAAACTTCACGATGGTACGTACGTTATGATAGGGATGAACAGGGCATGTCCCGGTGGATACTGCGGTGCGATGATGAGGATAGACGAGGATGGGAACGTGTTAAGGGCGAGAAACTACTTTATGTGGTCGGGGGATATGGCCTTCTGGAACGGCATAGTGGCTTCCGACGGGAATATAGTGGTGACCGGTGGAACGACCAACAGCGCAGATAAGACGGGGACCTACTACGTCTTTATCTTCAAATTCACCCCCGATGGCGATCCGGTATGGTAAAAAAGGAGGTAAAATACCATGCTGTTGAGTCTCCTTAGTGTCGCTATAGTGGAGGACTCTCCCCTTAGACCCTTTGAGATGATGTCGTGGGAGAGTGAAGGAACGCCCAGCAGTACAGCACTACCCGCGAAGTTCATACCCAACCGCGGTTTTCTTCCCAGCGATGTAGCCTTTACCTCATCTAACGGGTACGTGCGAGTGCTTAAGGATGGCACCATAACCGTAGGGACGATAAAGCTCCGCTTTGTAGGGGCAAAAAAACCGACGCTCATCCCGGAAAGGCAAGAGGGAACTTTCAGTCTCTTTTCCGGTAGGGTTAGCATCTCCGCTCTCCCCTCCTATCGCTCCATAAAGTTTAGGGATATATACGAAGGCATAGACTTCGTATTTAACGGTATCAAGGCGGGCGAGTTGGAGTTTTACTTCCATGTAGGGAAAGGAGCGAAGCCAGAACGCATAGAGGTTGAGGTCTCGGGCGGAAACGTGGAGGTGTTATCAGGGGCCGTTAAGGTATCAAAGAACGGTAAAACCATTTTCCAAATAGCGAGCCTTAAAGCCTTCCAAGGGAGCGAACCTGTAGAGGTAAAGTTCCACCGAACCGGAGAGAACACTTTTACCTTCGCACTTCAAGACTACGATCCCAACTACGACCTCGTTATAGATCCTACGGTTCTCCTTGGTAGCTCAAGGAACGATAGGGCTACCCATGTTCTCCCCTTGGGAGACGGTACCGTCTACGTAGTCGGTTATACGGAGGACTACCTCAACTTCGCCGGGGGATACGATCACGTGTATGGAACCGCAGTTTACGGAAGGAAATCGGTCTTTGTCAGTCATCTTAGCGATGATTTCTCCACCCATATAGCCACGGCCATAATTTCCGGAAGTGGGGACGACTACGGTTGGCAGGTGGCCATAGCCGATGACTCCACCATCTACATAGGTGTCTCTACAAGCTCTTCGGATTACGCCCCTGTAAGGACGATATTCGGGACCACCTCCTCTGGCATGTACGACGTAGCCGTTACAAGACTAACTGCAGATCTAACCAGGCATCTATCCACGGCCATTGTAGCAGGTTCGGACGACGATCTGTTCCGGGCTATGGCCGTAGGAGATGACGGAACGGTGTATATCACCGGATACACCTACAACTCTTCGGACTTTGCACCGAGTAGAACGGTTATAGGTTCCCTCGGTCTTCTGGACGCCTTTGTGACACGTTTGGACCACAACCTCTCTTCCCATCTGGGGACAGCCATCCTAACGGGCAGCTCAAACGATGCGGCTTACAATATAACTGTCCTTTCCGACGGCGTATATATAACGGGGGCCACAAGTTCCTCCGACTTTACCCCCTCAAGGAGCGTTTTCGGTACTACCGGTGGATGGGATGCGTACGTAACCAAGTTATCACTTGACCTATCCACCCATATAACGACGGCTATACTGGGAAGCACAGGGGCAGATGTGGCGTACAGGGTGCTAAGCGTAGCCTCCGGGGATCTGTTGATCTTCGGCCGCACGACTAACCCGTCCAATTTCGCTCCATCCAGAGACGTATGGGGGGATCCGGGTGAAAGGGATCCCTTCGTCAGCAGGTTCTCCTCGGATCTCTCATCTCATATAGCTACTGTGGTAATAGCTTCGCCGGATACAGAAATCGTAACCTACCGTAACTACGATGTGCGAGGAGATACGGCTTTCTTGGCTATCAACTCCGTCGACCCCACCAACTTGGGCGGTTCGGTCTGTACAGCTTGCAACGTCGCCTCCGGCGGAGGTCCTATGGATGTGGTAGTGGTGGCCTTAAGCACCGACCTTTCATCCTGTATAGGTAAGTCTATTATAACCGGTGTAGGTGATGATGGCGTCTATACCTTAGACGTGGAGGGGAGCGACATCTACGTTGCCGGTCTTTCCATACTCGGCGACACCAACGACCTCGTTACTTACCCTGGGCCTCGCTACTTTTACGGATTTGATGGTTCGGAAGAGGGCTTGGTCGTCAAGGTCCAGCCGAGGTGTATAGTCTCCGTTGATGAGGGACGGGAAGAAGTGAGCGTAGGGAGAGCCGTTGTTTCCGGGGAAAAGCTGATACTCCACTTAAGCCGTCCCGCTTACGTTGGCTACGACCTCTACTCCACCGATGGCCGACTGATAGACAGGAGGAGCCTCGGCTATCTCCTCACGGGCAGGTACGAATACCATCTGAAGGGACTACCGAAAGGTACGTACATCCTAAAGGTGCGGATAGAAAACCACCTCACACCGCTTAAGGTCCTTATCAGTAGGTAAGTGCCGGGGCGGTGGGGATCCACCGCCCTTTTACTTTTTTACGCCTCTCCGAACTTCTTTATGTTAGGGGCGTCGGGGTCCAGCCACTCTATGGCGTCGTACGGACAAACCTCAACGCACAGGCCGCATCCTATGCAGGAGAGTTCGTCTATCTTCGCCTTGCCGTCCTCCGCGTAGATGGATGGACACCCTACCTGAAGGCAAAGCTTGCAGAAGGTGCATTTGTCCGGGTTGACCTGAACGCCGACGAACTCCGGAAGGTGGGCCTTTACCTCCTTCTTGAGGACGCAGGGCCTGTTCGTAACGATGACGGAAAGCTCGTCCCTCTGGACTTCCCTCCGTATCACCTCCTCCGTCTTTTCAAGGTCGTAGGGGTCTACGGTATAGACGTGCTTCACGCCGACGGCTCTGGCCAAATCCTCTATGGATACGCTGTGGGCCACCTCACCGTCCAGCTTGTAGGGGACTCCGGGATGGTCCTGGTGGCCGGTCATAGCCGTCGTGGAGTTGTTGAGGACTATGATAGTCCCCTTGTGAGCGTTGTGGACGGCGTCAAGGAGACCCGTAACGCCGCTGTGGAAGAAGGTGGAGTCCCCTATAACGGAGACGATGGGCCTGCGCCTCTTCTCCGGTTGGGCGTAGGTGCTTCCGAGCGCCAACTCCATCCCCAGGGCCGTCCCTATGCTGGA
>WGAN01000179.1 GCA_015494805.1 Caldifarciminota bacterium | reverse complement strand
GCTTTCAGGGAGAACGGGGAGGTCCTTGTGGGATCCCCCGCAAAGAGGCAGGCCATCACCAACCCGGAGAACACCGTCTTCTCCGTCAAGCGGTTCATGGGGATGAGGTACGACGAGAGCAAGCGCCTCGGCGACGTGGACCGCGTCCCCTACAGGGTCGTACCGGGAAGGGATGGAAGGGTTGAGATAGAGATACCCGCCACCGGCAAGAGGTACACACCGGAGCAGATCTCCGCCTTCATCCTCATGCACCTGAAGAAGGCCGCCGAGAACTTCCTCGGCAGCGAGGTGAAGAGGGCCGTCATCACCGTACCCGCCTACTTCAACGACCCCCAGAGGCAGGCCACGAAGGACGCCGGACTCATAGCCGGTTTTGAGGAGGTCATAAGGGTACTGCCGGAGCCTACGGCAGCCGCCCTCGCCTACGGCCTGAACAAGACGGACCAGAACCTGAAGATAGCCGTCTACGACTTCGGAGGTGGCACCTTTGACATCTCCATCCTGACCCTCGTTGAGGGGGCCTTCATAGTGAAGGCCACCCACGGAGACACCCACCTCGGAGGGGACGACATAGACCAGAGGATAATAGAGTGGCTCCTTGAGGAGTTCCGGAAGGAGACGGGGATAGACCTCTCCTCCGACCCCGCCGCTATGCAGAGGCTGAAGGAGGCCGCCGAGAAGGCCAAGAAGGAGCTGTCCTTCCAGCAGGAGACCCTCATAAGCCTGCCCTACATAGCCTTTGACCCGGAGTCCCGTAGGGGTCTGAACCTTGAGAGGACCCTCACGAGGGCGCGCCTTGAGGCAATGGCCAAGCCCCTGATAGACCGCACGGTGGAGCTGATGAGGGCCGCCCTTGACGAGGCCGGTTTCAGCCGCAACGAGATAGACGCCGTCATCCTCGTAGGTGGGCAGACCCGTATGCCCCTGATACAGAGGACGGTTGAGGAGTTCTTCGGTAAGAAGCCTTATGCCGGAATAAACCCGGACGAGGTCGTGGCCATAGGTGCCGCCATCCAGGCCTCCATAGCCGCCGGCGAGATGAAGGACCGCAAGGACATCGTCTTAGTGGATGTCGTACCCCTCTCCCTCGGGGTTGCCACCCTCGGGGACATCTTTGACGTCGTCATACCCAAGAACACCCCCATACCCGTCAAGAAGTCCAAGATATACACCACCGCCATGGACAACCAGACGATGGTCACGGTGGAGGTCTATCAGGGTGAGAGGAAGATAGCCTCCCAGAACCGCCTCCTCGGCAGGTTTGACCTCACCGGGATACCCCCCGCTCCGAGGGGAGTCCCCCAGATAGAGGTGACGTTTGAGCTGGACGCCAACGGCATCCTCCACGTCACGGCGGTTGAGAAGAGTACGGGCAAGAAGGCCGACATCCGCATATCCGCCCGCACCGGCCTGACGGAGGAGGAGATCCAGAAGATGATAGAGGAGGCGGAGAGGTACAGGGAGGAGGATGAGAGGAGGGCGCGCCTCGCCCAGCTGCGGAACGAGATAGACGCGTACATCTACAGCGTTGAGAAGGCCCTGAAGGAGTACGGGGACAAGGTGACGGACCAGGAGAGGAAGGAGCTTGAGGAGAAGATGAAGGGTCTCCGGGAGGTCATGTCCTCCGACGACGAGGACCGGATGCGTCGGGAGTACGAGGAGTTTCAGAACCTCTGGAACCGGATAGTGAGCCGCATATACCAGGCCACCGGAGGTAAGCCGGGCGGAGGTCCCGGTGGAGCCGGTCCGGAAGGTGGAGAGGGACCGGAGATAGAGGCGTAAAAAAAGGGGGGCTTGGCCCCCCTATCTTTTTTTATTGTTTCACCCCTACCGGATCACCACCCTGTGGGCCTTACCTGTCTCCTCAACGATGAAGAAGACCCCTTTGGATAGCCTCGGAACCTTCCTGCCCTCGTAGATGAGCTTTCCGGAGGCGTTATAGACCCTTAACTTGCCCTTGAAACCGGAGTACAGGCCGTTCTCATCGGCGGAGAGGTCCCCTTCGGAGCCGAGGGGGTCGTAGGTGAACCTGACGTAGTCCACCACGGGAGCGGTGAGGGAGTCGGAGCTGGAGTATAGGACGAGGCGGTACTGGAGGAACTTGTAGGGGGTGGTGGCGAAGGGTCCGGTGAGGGTCTGGGTCCCGCTGCTCGTGAAGGTATAGGGGCCTACCCACGAGGTCCAGGTGCTACCGTCTCTGGAGCCACGCACGTATACGTCCACCCTCTTGCCCGGTTTGGAGTCGTTGCACGGGGTGAAACGGACCTCAACCGTCAGCCACAGCCTGTAGTAGGGGTCCTCGTAGATGGAGGAGGTTAGCTCGCCCACAGGCTCAAACTTGGGGGTAGTCTTATACATCCAGAGGCCGGGGGACGTACTCTGGGTCTTGGTGAATACGTCGGGATAGCCATCGCCGTCAAGGTCGCTTATGTAGGCAGCGAAGTAGGGCCTCGTGGAGGTGGAGGTTACCTTCACCCAGTAGGGAGGGGTGGGTAGGTGGATGTAGAAGTACATCTTCTGGCTCCCTGGATCTGCAACGACTATATCGGGTAGGGAGTTCAGGTCAAGGTCGCCTATGTCTATACCGACGGGGGAGGTGAGGGAGTTGTCCAGGGTGGTGCGGCTGAAGGTCAAGCCTCCCTGGTTGGAGTAGATATAGACCCTTCCGGAACCCATATTCGTTATGGCTATGTCAAGGTCGCCATCGTTGTCTATGTCGGCGACGTCCATGTACTTCCAACCGCTGGCCAGCGAACCGTCTATGACCACCCTCGTAAAGGAGCCTCCGCCATCGTTCCGGTATATCACCAGCCCTTGGGAACCGTTGAGGGTGAGTATTACATCGTCATCCCCGTCGCCATCCATATCGTAGGCCGCCATGTCCAGTATCACGTCCCCTATGTCGGAGGTTATGGTGTAGGATCGCCAGGAGGTGCCGTCGTGGTAGTAGTATATCAGGGGGGAGTTGTGGCCAGTGATGACGGTGCCGACGTACCCGTTGTTGAGCAGGTCGGTGGGGTTGGCTATGTCCTCCGCTTCCTGCCCGAGGTGCCAGTACTGTCTGGTGAAACCCGAAGGGCCACCCATATAGACCACCGTCTGGCCGTACCACGAAGAGTTAGGATAGTACTCCCCTCCGGTGAAGATGTCCAGATATCCGTTCCCGTCAAAGTCGTAGACCACGACGCCCTCAAAGCCGTTCCCTACCCCAGAGGCGTCGTCTATTATGGAATCGGCGAAGGAGGTGGCGCACCCATCGTTGTAAAGGATGTGAAGCTTGCGGGTGTGGTCCTCGTCGCTGGCGACTATGTCCATATCCCCGTCGCCGTCAAAGTCTATTATCTGGATGCCGGTGTTGTCGTGGCCGGATATCGCGGGGTGGATGTTCCGCTCGGACCACGTGGGCGATACGCTGGAGGTCGTGGGACGGACGAGGCTCGGATAGGAGGTCTCAACGGAGCTGCCGGAGCAGTAGGAGGAGCCGAACCCCCCTGGGACGGGGCCGCACACTCCCGGCCCACCGGACCAGTCGTCCTGCATAACGGCCTGCGACAAAAGTAGTATAACCATGGCGTGCATATTATACGGCAAGCGTCCGGCTTTGCAAGCGAACCGTTGCAGTCAATTCCCCTTCCCCCACCGTACCGTAGAATACTTGACTATGCTTCCCCTCTTTCTGCCGATTGACCCCCTCTTCAACCCCTGCACCGGGGTGTGTGCGACGTCCCCCGACACCTCCAACGTCGTTGGGGCAGCCCTCTACAGCCGGAACAACCCCTTCGCCGGCTTCGTTGAATTCACCCCCTACGCCAACGTCCTCCTCCCCCTCGGCAGAGTCCGGGCTGGGGCCTTCGTCTCCTTGAGCGCCTTCAACGGGCGGTCCCGCGCCCTCACCGTAGGCGACTGGAACCCCTACCGGGAGTACAACCTTGAGGTGGTGGACTGGACGGCCGAGCCGGTCATAGGTAAGGAACCCCTCTTTGAGGCCTTCCAGTACAGGGCCTTCCTCTGGCTTGACGCCAAGGGCGTAAGTTTCAGGACGGGGAGGGACTACGTGAAGGTCTCCCCCTCCGTGCGATACCCCCTATTCCTCTCCGGTTGGAGTTATCCCCTTGACTGGCTGTACCTCATGAGGGGAGAGGTTGGACCCTTCCGGGGGTACGCCGGCTTCGCGAGGGTGCCGGATACGGTGGAGAACAGGCGGTTCGCCTTCCAGAGGATGGAGGTACTCCTCGGCCCCTTGGCCCTCGCCATAACGGAGGCCGTGGCATACACCCGTACGGACTCGTGGAAGTACGCCAACCCCCTCGTCCTATACTACGTCGTCCAGAGGCTTGAGACCTCTGACAACGACGACAACCTCTTCCTCCACGTGGACGCCGCCCTCAACCTCGGCAACTTCAGGATATACGGGGAGTTCATGGGAGACGACCCCTCCTTCTTCCACGGCGAGGGACAGGCTCCCCTGTGGGGGACGACGGCCGGCCTATCCTACCTCGGAGCCTTCAACCTCTACCTTGAGGCCTCAACCGTGGCCCCCTTCACCTACGCGCACTACACCGGGATAAACGACCTCGCCGCCCTCGGGGTACCGCTGGCCACGTACCTCGGTCAGGACTACAGGGCGGCCTACCTGCGGTTGGAGAGGGGAGGCCTCTTCGCCGAGTACGAGTACATCCTCCACGGCTCCATTCCCTTCGGCCTGGCCTACGAGAACTCCGGTCTCCCCCCGGACCTACCCTTCCCCCGTCCCCCCCTATCCGAATGGCACCGCTTCGGGGCCGGTGCGGTCCTGGACCTCGCAAAGCCGTTCGGGCGGCTTGACGTAAGGGGTAGGGTGGGCCTCCGTGTGGGTATGGACGTAAGGAACGGAAAGGTCTATCCCGCTTTCTCATTCATCTGGGGAGGGGAGGGACTCATCGCCGTCGGAACACGTTGAGGTTGGGGAAGAACCTCCGGAGCCTATCGGAGAGACCCCTCCGCCTCCTGGCGTAGTACTTGCTGTAGTAGGAGGAGGCCCTGCCCACCTGGTTGAATATAACGACGTCGGGGTCTATATCCACCCGCTTGAGGTCGGAGCGGCGGGTGTAGTTGTACCGGAGGACGAGGATGTACCTAGTGGCGAAACGGTCCAAGAGCTTTATCTCCGGGGATACGGTTATGGGGGGGAGGTCCAGGATGATCCTGTAGGTACCTATCAGGGGTTCAACGTTATCCAGCATCCTCTTGAAGATCCGGAGGTGGTCCTCCTGCGCCCTGCCTACAGGGAGAACGTAGAGGTCGTCATAGACCTCGTAAGGCTCGTAGCGGCCATCGGCGTAGCCCTCGGCGTTGGCGAGGTCAAACAGTTCGCTCAACCCCTTGGCCCTCACGTCCCCGTCTATCAAAAGCACGGGCAGACCCGACAGGGCGGCTGCGGAGGCGAGGTTGGCGCTGATGAAGGTCTTACCCTCACCCGTACGGGTACTGGTTATGGCGATTATGTCCTTCACCTCGCTGAACATACCGAGGTCAAAGAGGAGTTTCCGGAACTCGTTCAGGGCGGGGGAGGAGGAGTCAAGGTGCCTTATACGTACCATCTCGTAAGGCAGCATATCGCTGCGGGAGAACCTCGGCAACAGGACTACCTTCCCCTTCGGGAAGGGGAGGACGTCCTCGTCCAGTACGACGTCGGCCGTGGCATCCTTCAGGAAGGCCATGGCAACGCCCAATATCAGACCTATCAGGAAACCGAGGAGGGCGGCGAACCGGCTGCGGTTGTATAGCCCTATCTTCCTGACCTCCGGCTCCCCAAGGATAGAGACGTCGGGGACGAGGCTCCCCAACTGTACGTCGGTGTCGTTCAACTTCTGGCCGAGGACTATGTAGAAGTCTTCGGCGTTCTCAAGGTTCCGCTGTATCGTCAGGAGGGTGGCCTGCTCCCTCAAGACGTCGGGGAGTATCCCCCTGTAGTACTCTATCTGCCTGCGGGTGTAGTTCAGGCTCTTATCCACGGAGCGGAGGATGAGGGAGTTCAGCTCCTTCAGCCTCTCCTTAAGGCTCTTAACCTCCGGGTGTTCCCATCCCTTTACGGCCCCTACGCTCCTGATCTCGAGTATAGTGGCAAGCCTCTCCTTCTGGAGGGAGTTTAGGAGAGGTTCCCCCACGTCCACAAAGGCGGTGTCCATCGGGGACTTGAGGAGCATATCACGGAGTTCTTTGAGGGCCATCTCCCTATCCTTCAACTTACCCATCACGGCCAGGACCTTCTCCTCCGTTAGCTCCGGGTACCTCATCCTCCTTTTGAACTGCTCTATCTCCTTGGCGAAGCGGTCTATCTCCTCCCTGTACAGCTCCATCAGCTTGGCTATGGTCCTCCTCTGACGGAGCAGCCTCCTCTTCTTGTCCTCCAAGTTCTTCTCAACTATCCACTTTGAGACCACCTCCACAGCCCTCTCCGCCCACCTCCTGTCGGGGGACTCGTACTCCAAGGTAAAGAAGACGACGCTCTTGGGCATAAAGGAGGGCTTCTCGTTGTCCTCCTCCATGACCCTTATCCGGCCCCTCGTGAGCCTTCGCCACAGGCCGAGGGTGTCGTACACGACCACTTTAAACCTCTTGGAGCAGGGACACTTGACCACTCCGGGGGACTTCTCCGTATATACTCCGGGCTTGAGGGCGGTTATTCCGGATATCCGCCCGGCGAGGACCTCGTACATTAGGGCGGTGTCCCTAAGGCCGACGTAGAAGTCGGGGAACTTTATTTTCAAGGATAGTACGTCTATAGGCTCGGTGGTACTACTTCGGGCTACGGGCATCTGTTCCGCGAGGACGCTGACCTCCTTCCCTTTCGTCGTCTGCATCATATATATTCGGCCCCTGAAGATGGGTCCCTTTCTAAGGAAGAGGTTGAGGAGAACGGCCAGGACGGTGGAGACGAGGGCCGTCAGGAGGATGAGCTTCCATTCCCTTACGAATACCGCCTTTACCCTCCTGAAGATGTACTGGAAGGAGGATTCGCTCATTCTAAGTCCAGCCTCCTCCTCGCCCTCTTGTAGAAACGCTTGAGGTTGCGGATTATGGGCTTGAGGGCCTTCTTGTCGGACGGGGGAGCCTCCTCGTAGTACTTCAGGGCGACCTCAAAGTACTTTATGGCCTCCTCAAACTTGCCGAGGAAGTACTTGGTGTAGCCGAGGTAGTATGCTATATAGACGACGTTGTAGGGTACGTTGGGCTGGTCCCTAAGGATGAGGTAGAGGAGACCCTCGTATATGTCCTCGGCCTCGGCAAACCTCCCCTCCTTGAGTAGGAGACCGCCGTAGACCCACCGGAAGTAACGGCTTTCGGGGTACTTCTCAACGTACTGCTTTAGAATCGGGATGGCCTCGCGGGCCTTTCCCTCCCGCATCAGGACCCACGCCAGGGTCAAAGCGGCTATCACGGAGGTGTAGTGGCCCTTCCTCCACGCCAGTTTGAGGTAGTCTATCCCCTTCCTTCTGGCCTTCTCCCTGTCTCTAACCAAGAAGAAGGTCGGTATTATGCCGATGCGGTTGGGGGCCTTGGAGAGGGCGTAGTTGTATATGCCAAGGGGAAAGTAGGCGTCGTAGAGGGTGGAGTCCTCCTTTACGGTAGCCTTCAGGGGCTTTACCCCCTCCAAGGCGTACTTGAGGGCGACGACGTAGTTTCCGGCCCTACCGGCCCGCATGGCCTTATAGCCGTAGGCTCCGGCTATGAAGAAGTGCATCCACGCCCGCGTTTCGGGGTCGCTCGCCACGCTCAACCTCTCCCTGGCTTTGTCCTCTGCTATCTTCATGTTCCTGAAGAACTCGTTCTCATAACGCTTGGTGTGGTAGTCCTCCATGTAGTAGTCGTATATGGCCGCCTTGAAGAAGTACCCTACAGGTTCCTGCGGATACCGTTTGATAGCCTCGTTTATGACGGACAGGGCAGCACCGTACCTCTCCCGGTACGTGTATTCCAGGGCCGTAAGCACGAGGCTGTCCAGTTCAGGACTGAACGGTACTGCCGACAGCGTTAATGCTATCAACGGGTGTTATTTTACCGGCGACAGCCTCGTTCAGGGGGACATCGTAGAACAGGCCCCTGAAGAGTACAACGTTCCCCCTGACGTCCTCGCTTACGGCCACGCTCACCTCGTACTCCCTGCCGCCCACCTTGAGGAGGGCCTTGGCTCCGTCCTTGAGGCCCGAGGACTGGGCCAACTCTCTGCTTACGAAGACGGTCTTCTCCTTGACGAAGGGCTTGTGTATCCTGTTCCGGAAGGCGTAGTAGGAGCCTTTGTAGATGTCGGGGACGTGGAGGAGGAGGGTACCCTCCCTAAGCTCTCCCTTAACAGGCTCGTAGCCCTCGGCGGAGAAGGTGTAGCGGGCGAGGGGGTAGCGGTAGGCCCTCTTGAGTTTGGCGATGGTGGGTACGTAGTCGGGGTAGGGCCTCTCCTCGTAGGGCATCTCGTAGGGGTCAAACTCCAGATCCTGATAGACGAGGACGTTCCTCTTCATCTCGTTGAAGACGTCCCGCGCACTCCTCCACGGGGCGTTCCCGCCGAGGCGGTTTATGAGGCTCTTGAATATCCACCAGGCGGGGCGACTCCCGGCGTAGGGCCAGAGGGCGTCCTTGCCGTACTGCACCCTCCCCTCAAGGTTGGTGCGGGTGCCATCCTCCTCGTAGGGGACGGTTATGGGCAGGACGGCGGAGGCGTACTCTGTAGAGGGATCCCAGAAGGAGGTCATAACGACCACGAAGGGCGTATTCTCAAGGGCCTTTACGACGAGGTCCCTGTCGTAGTACTCGTAGAGTGGCTCAACCTCCCAGAGGAAGAGGACGTCTATCTCACCGCTGGCAGCCTTCCGGAGGATCTCCCCCGTGGTGGCACCGTCGGGGAAGGGCGAGAACTCAACGTCCACGAACCCCTGACCGTTGGGTGCGGTGCGCAGGAGGAGGAACTTCACCCTGTCGTCCAAAGCGGAGAGGTGGGCCAGGTTGGACTGGGCCTCCGCCTCAAGGTCGTCCGGGAAGATGATGAGGGGAGCCTTGGCCTCTCTGAAGGCCTCAACGGCTCCCGCGTACTTGGGGTCGGGATTCTCGCTGTGGAACTGGTAGGAGGCGTAGGTCTCCCCACCGGCGGGTATCTCCACCCACTCGGCCCAGCCGTCCCGTACGTACCTCTCCCTGTAGGGGTTGAGGACGAAGATCCTGGCGCCCCTGCGGGCGGCCCTTACGAGACGGATACCGATGCCGGGGACGGTCTCCCTGACGTCCCCGAAGATGAATATGGCGTCCGCCCTGTCTATGTCTGCCACCTTGCCCGTGGAGGCGGAGTAGCCGACGGCCCTCCGTACGGGGTCCTCCTTGAAGGCCACGTGAGGCCTACGGAAGTCTATGTCGTAGGTCTCCAGAATCTCCTTGAAGAACTTCCGCCCGGCGTAGGCGGCCTCGTTGGTACCCCTTCCACCGGCCAGAGCGGCCACCCTCTTACCCTTGAGGTTCTCGGCCACCCAGTCCAGGGCGAGGCTCCAGTTCACCTTCACCCACTTACCGTCCTTCGCCTTGAGGTGGGGGTAATCCACCCTGTCCTTGTGGTTATAGACGTACTCGTGGGAGAACCTGTCCCTGTCCGTAATCCAGAACTCGTTGACGTCGGGGTTCTCCCTTCCGTTTATCCGTACTATCTTATGCACGTCCTCCCTCTTGCCACCCTTCACCATCTTACCCTTGGAGTAGGGTTTGCGGCTTATGACCTCAACGGTGACGTTGGCTCCGAGGGAGTCCTCCGGGCTTATGGCCGGGACCCTCTCAAGGTTCCACGGGCGGGTGTAGTACTTGTAATCCGCCCCGTTTATGGCCCCGACCGGGCAGACCTCTATGAGGTTCCCGGAAAACTCGTTGTTGATAAAGCGGTCCTTCTCCGGACCGAAGACGGTGTACCAACCCCTGTCAAACATTGACCAGTCCCTTCCACCCCCGATGGTCCAGTAGAAGGTGGAACACTTGAAGCACTGGATGCACCTGTGAGGCTCAAGGTCAAAGTAGGGGCCGGCGTCGTGCTTGGGGAAGAGCCTCTTGGGGAAGGCGTACTTGCTCGTCGTGGGGCCGAAGAGGTAGGTTATCTCCTGGAGGTCGCACTCCCCACCCTTGTCGCATATGGGGCAGTCAAGGGGGTGGTTCGTCAGGAGTAGGGCCACGACCGACCTCTGGGTCTCCTTCACGGGGTCGGTATTCGTCCATACCTTCATCCCGTTCTCCGCCCTCGTGGCACAGGAGGGTTTGAGTCCCCTCCTCCCCCTCCTGTCCTCCACCTCAACGAGGCAGACCCTACACCCCGCCCACACGGGGAGCTTCGGGTGATAACAAAATACGGGGATCCTCTCCCCGTTTCTCCAGGCAACGTCAAGGATAGTTTCCCCTTCTTTGAACTCAACCTCCTTACCGTTCAGCAAGAGCTTGGCCATGGAGGGTATTATACTGGGGAAGGGAAGGACGAAACCCTGCGATGTCGCCACACCTCCCCCAAATCGGCCGGGGCGAACGTTGGGGATGGAGGCGCACGTATCACCGGAAGCGGAGCGATCGGGTACGTCCAGGATAGTCTCGTTTCGGTTGCGGATCAAGGATCGCCCGGATATTTGCCGGAAAATAGGAGGCTCCTGTTAGCAAATTATTCAAAAAATTGCGGGTAATCTCAAGAATCTTCAAAATTTTACGCGATATATAACCATTCCATCCCTCATTTACGTATTTGACCGATGGGGTTGTGAAAAATCTTTAATGGGGTTTTCAAGAATCTTAAAGTGAGATTTGCAATTTCTTACAGTTTTTATGGAATCCTGTTCTATCTCGTATGAGTCTTTCCTATTAGTTGGGCTGTCCTTCAACGGCATTTTGGACTTATAGGTGAGTTGTCCCATATTGGAGTAATTCTCCAATTTACCACAATATCCCTTCAAAAGTCGAAAGTCGTATTTCAATATCCCCGTTCTTCCTACGATAAATTTTGAACGACGTCCGATGCGGACAACTTTTGGAATATTTGCCCCGTATTTTGGGGAATACAAAGCACAATTGGTGAAAAATCGGCAGAAAATTGGGCATTATGCTAATAAGGAGGACGTCCTAACCGATGCTCTACTACCTTCAAAAACCGAAAGTCGGACTTCAATGAGCTGATGGTCGCACTTCAGCTCCCGTTGCAAGGTTTTGAACAGCATAGGGTTCAACTCCTTCCGGAACTTTGCTTCAAACGGAGGTCGCCAAATCCCTATTGAGAACCGAATGACTGGACGTGGCCCTACGGTTGGATAAGTTCGTAGGGTCTTACCCGTTTGCTGGGACTACAGGGCAATCACCACTCCATCAGCGGAAACCCAAAACGGAGGGTGCGAGGTACAATTGCCGGAAGGCAAATACGGGTTAAGGTCCCGTCGGAGATGACCTCATGGCCGAATACGAGGAATCACAATCGGAACTTCAGGACCCCCTACGACGGGCTTTCAACGGCATTACCCTACGATGCGGATCCTCGTAGGCTACCCCCTTACAACGGTTCTGACGTCAAGGCTTCCGTGGTTGTTGCTTGCCCTTTGGGACCTCGACAAGTGTCTCACCTTTCAACGTATCCTTGTAAAAGTGCAACACCTCGCCCCCACAGGGGCGATCCACCGTACCCCAGTATAATCCCCTTCGTATGTATCTCTACAACACCCTGACCGGCAAGAAGGAGGAGTTCGCCCCCTTGAGGGACAACACCGTCCGCGCCTACGTCTGTGGTATGACCGTTCAGGACAGCCCCCACGTCGGCCATATGAGGGTCTTCACCGTATTTGACGCCCTCTTCCGCTTCTTCAAGGCGCTCGGATGGGAGGTCAGGGCGGTCCAGAACTTCACGGATATAGACGACAAGATCATAACCAAGGCCAGAGAGGAGGGGATAGACTGGCGGTTTCTGGCCGACAGGTACGAGATGGAGTACAGGGAGGTCGCCCGCCGGATGAACTTCCTCCCCTTAATGCACCCAAGGGCCACCCAGCACATACAGGAGATTGTTGAGATGATAGGTGCCATAATTGAGCGGGGGTACGCGTACGAGAGCGGCGGGAACGTCTGGTTCTCCGTCCGTAAGTTCGCCGAAGATTACGGGTACGGTAAGCTGGCAAAGATGTCCCTTGACGAGATGTTAGCCGGGGCGAGGGTGGAGCCTGACCCCACCAAGAGGGATCCCCTTGACTTCGCCCTCTGGAAGGCCCACAAGGAGGGGGAGCCTTACTGGTACAGCCCCTGGGGGAAAGGCAGGCCCGGATGGCACATTGAATGCTCGGCTATGTCCAGTAAGCACCTCGGCCTCCCCCTTGACATCCACGGCGGTGGCAGGGACCTGATATTCCCCCACCACGAGGACGAGATAGCCCAGACCGAGGCGGCGACGGGCCAGACCTTCGCCCGCTTCTGGATGCACGTGGGACTCCTCACCTTCCGTGGTGAGAAGATGTCCAAGTCCCTGAAGAACTACTTCGTAGCGAGGGAAATCCTTGAGGACTACTCCCCGGACACCCTCCGGCACCTCCTCCTCTCCGCCCACTACCGGAGCGACCTTGAGTTCTACCCGGAGAAGTTGGACGAACATGCGAGGGCCGTAGCCCGCCTTAGGGATGCCATCGCCGGCATAGAAGAGGACGGGGAAGAGGACGAGGGTCTGAAGGAGGAGATATACGGGGCCTTGAAGGACGACTTCAACACCCCGGAGGCCTTCGGCCTCATCTTCTCGGCGTTGGATAACCCGACGCCGGCGAAACTAAGGACGGTCAAGGGGGTTATGGAGATGCTCGGCTTCCGCCTTAGCGAGGAGGAGGAGGACGACACCCTCCAAAGGCTGGTCAAACTCCGTGAGGAGGCCCGGAGGGAGAAGAACTACGACCTCGCCGACCGCATAAGGGACGTCCTCAAGATGGTGGGCGTGGAGCTGATGGACGTACCGGGAGGGACGAAGGTCCGAAAGGTCAGGTGAGGGAGTAGCGCTGCCTTAGCACCTTCAGGGTGGCGTCTATCAGCCCCGTAAAGAGGAGGTCGGCGTCCCTCTCCCGGACATATTCGTCCATACCCTTTATCTCCTCCCCTATCCGCCTTATCTCCTCGGCCCCTGCGTAGTCTTTGAACCTCTCGTACAGGCCGATGTGGGCGTCCTTCTTCACTATCGCCTCTATGCCGTCCAGAACCTGCCTGTGGGCGGTACCCTCCCATATCGGCAGTATCATAGCCTCCCTCAAAAGCCTCTCAACCGGGTACTCCTCAAGTACCCCCATCCCGCCGTGGACTTCCATCGCCCACTTCGCCGCACTTACGGAGACCTCGGCCGTCCAGTACTTGGCCATGTGGGCTATGAGACGGAAGGTGTGGTAGGCCTGTGAGTACCTCGGCTTCTCAAGATAGACCCCGTCTAAGGCCTCAACGGCCTCCCAGGCGAGGGCGAAGGCCTCCCTTACCTCCCTCCTCATATCCTCAAACTGCCTTCGTAGGAGGGGATGCTCGCTTATGTACTTTCCGAAGGCCCACCTCTTTCTGGCGAAGGTCAGGGCCTCAACCCACGCCCTGTGGGCCAGAGCCACGCTCCCCACACTGTTGGCCACGCGGGAGACGTTCAGGGCCTCAAGGATGAGGTATATACCCCACTCCTCCCGGCCGAGGAGGTAGGCTTCGGAGTCCCTCAACTCCACCTCCCCGGTGGGTACGGACCTCGTCCCTATCTTGGGCTTTATCCTCCGCACCAGATAGTTGAGGGAGCCGTCCCGCCTGTACTTCGGCAACAGGAAGAGGGCGAGGCTCCGGACTCCCTTCGGCTTCCCCTTTATCCGGGCGGCCACGACGGCCACCTCCGCCCCGACGTTGCTGGCGAAGTACTTCTCACCGTTCAGGATATAGAGGCCATCGCCTATGGGAGCGGCGACGGTCTCAACGGTGTTTCCGAGGTCGGACCCTCCTCTGGCCTCCGTCATCCAGGTCGCCCCCTGCCATATCTCACCCTCCGTAGCGATGAGGTTTGGGAGGTACTTCTCCTTCAACTCTTCGCTCCCGTACTTGTATAAGGGCAGGGCGGTTGATATGGAGACGGTGTAGGGGCAGTAGACCCCCGGATCGTAGAAGGAGGTTATGTAGCCGAGGACGTAGAAGGGCTTCAGGCTACCCTCCTTGAAGGCCCTACCCACCACCCCCGCCCTGTATCCGGCGTATAGCATTTCCCAGTACTCCGGGGGATAGAGCAGCTCGTCTATGCGGTTCCCCCACCTGTCAAACATACGCAACTGTACGGTCCCCACACGGTCTACGGCCTCGGAGATGTACTTCCACCTTCTATCCCACTCCTCCTCGTACTTGAGATCCTCCTCCTTCACCTCTATGCCGAAGTCCTTCAGCATCCCGGACGGTCTCTCCGGAAGCATAGGGTGGATTTTAAGGCCGACTAAGTGCGGTTTTACGAAAGGCGACTGCCAATTCCATAAAGGACAACTGTATTCAGCGTATGGAGTGATGCAACCTCCGAGGAGCCATTAGGGTGAAATTACCCGTATCGCCATTGTCAAAATCCTGAATCTGGAACACCTCACATTTTCAAAGCAAAGGATGGTCAAAATCTGTAATGGAGATTGCAATGAAGTTAGGAAGGCAGACTACGAGTTCTCCGAAATGCAAGTACCAAAGTCCAATTTTAGTTTTTGAATGTGCGTTCTACCGGCGTAGCACCGGATGCCAAATCCTTAGAGGAGGGATGCCGTACCCTATTTTGGAATGCACGGCAAGGTCGGGCGTTGTAATATTCGGTTCATCATCAACAAACCACACAATCTTGCAGTTTTATAATCTGAAATACCAAATTTCCGCAAAAAGTTGGTATTTTCAAAAATTCAATATTAAAATTCACAGCGGAGATAACGCGCTGTTCGGCGTATATGCGGCCTCCAAGAGGTCGTTGGGGCGGTTTCCGAACCCTTCCGGTTTCCCGAATTACGAAGGGAACTACGGGGACTCTGCGGCTCCCTAAATTTCCCGTAAGGTGCAAACAGTAGCCGGTATTCAAAGGATAGAGGGATTGGCAGGTTCTTGTATCTATGGGGTTGATGTAAACGTGAATACCCACCGTAATGCTGGCCTTTGAATGCAGGCTATTTTCAAAATTATAAAGCCGCATTTTCAAAAACTTAAAATGTATGTTTAAAAAATTGAAAGTATGACTTTAAGATTTTGGAACCCTACAGATCCGAACGGTGTTGGGGATTAGATGCCGTCCATCGTTTTCATTTGAAGGCGTTGGACACAGAGCATCATTCCATAAGCGTAATACCCGGTAGCCCATCTCCTCATCAGCGAAATACCAGGACAACCCCGGTTTTTGAGGGTCCCACCGACCCATATCCGAATAGGCCCTCCCATTCCCGCACCCGCCGGGTAGGGTTATGTTTTAAGGAGTCGGTACCCGTACAATAGGATAACCACCCAGAAGAGGAGATAGGCGGCTACGAGATATGCCATACTACCTCAACAGCATCCTCGGTATCTCCCTCGCGTTCGGGGCGAAGAGTTCAAGGGTATCCACCAGCTTACCGTCCTTGGAGTCGTAGATGTACCCTGCGAGCTGATGGGAGCCGGGATTGCACCTCTGGAGCCTGTCGGCCGCCATCAGGATCCCCCACACGCCGTACTTCTCAACGGCCCTCCTCCCGTACCGTGAGCAGGTGATGGGGTGGGCGAAGTTGCACACGTCGGGCTGTATGTCGGATAGGAACAGCTGATATACCCGTATCAACGCCCACGCCACGAGCTTGGGAGGGTTCGCAGCCACATCCGGAGGGAGCGAGAGGAGGGCCACAAGCAGCATCAGTACTTCCTCTCTACCGGCTTCCAGTAGGTTATATTCACGGGTATGTAGTCAAACTTAGGTGAGCCGTCCTCACCCCTGAAGGCGAGGGTGTGCTTCAGCCACTTCTCGTCGTCCCTCTTGGGGAAGTCCCTGCGGAAGTGTCCGCCCCGGCTCTCCTCACGCAGGAGGGCGCCCATAGCCACGACCTCGGCCAGCTCCAGGAGGAACTCCGTCTCCAACGTGAAGATCAGGTCCGTGTTCCAGACGAGGCTCTTGTCCTTTACACCGACGTCCTTGAACCTCTTCTTCAGCTCCTTTATCTTGTCCAGAGCCTTCTCAAGGCCGTCGCGGGTGCGGAAGACACCCACGTTGAGGTCCATTGTGCGCTGCAGCTCCTTCCTTATCTTGTAGGGACTCTCCTTGCCGTCCCGGTTGAGTATCCCCTCTATCCTCTTGAACTCCTTCTCCGCCTCCTGCAGGACCTCCTCCTCCTTAAACTTGAACTCGTTGGCGAGGGCGTACTGGGCGGCCAGCTCTCCGGTTATGCGGCCCCATACGAGGCACTCCGCCGTGGAGTTGGAGCCGAGACGGTTGGCACCGTGGAGGGACAGACAGGCGGCCTCACCGGCCGTGAAGACGTTCTCCACCACCCTCTCACCGTCCCACATAGCCTGTCCGTCTATGTTGGCGTGGATCCCGCCCATTGAGTAGTGGGCCACCGGCCTGACGGGTATAGGCTCCTCTATGGGGTCCACGCCGGCGAACTTTATGGCCAGCTCCCGTATGAGGGGCAGCCTCTCCAGTATCTTCGCCCTTCCGAGGTGGGTCAGGTCCAGATGTACGTAGTCAAGGCCGTCCGGTCCCTTGAAGCCTCTCCCCTCCTCTATCTCCGTCATCTCCGCACGGGAGACTATGTCCCTCGGAGCCAATTCCATCTTACTGGGGGCGTACTTCTTCATGAACCTCTCGCCCTTGTTGTTCCGGAGGTACCCCCCTTCCCCTCTGGCTCCCTCGGTTACCAGTATCCCGGAGGGTACGAGGCCCGTAGGGTGGAACTGGATGAACTCCATATCCTTGAGGGGTATCCCCACCCTGTAGGCCATCGCCAGACCGTCCCCCGTAACGGAGTGGGAGTAGGTGGTGAAGCCGTAGAGCCTCCCGGCCCCTCCGGTCGCTATTATCAGGACCTTCCCCATTATCAGGACGGCCTCACCGTGGACGAGGTCTATGGCCGTGAGGCCAGCGAACTTCCCGTCCTTCATTATTATGTGGGTGGCGAAGACCTCGTCGTGGCGGTCGTAGTTGGAGAACTTCATCAGGGTGTCGTACAGGGTCTGCATCTCAAAGAAGCCCGTCTTGTCCTGGGCGAAGACCGTACGGAAGAAGGAGTGTCCGCCGAAGGGACGGGTGTTTATCCGGCCGTCAGACTTCCTTGACCAGGGTATCCCCCAGTGATCCAGAAGGAGGATCTCGTAGGGCATCATCTTGACGAAACGGAACACCACGTCCTGATCGGCGAGAAAGTCGCTCCCCTTTATCGTGTCCCAGGCGTGAAGTTCAAAGGAGTCTCCCTCCTCCGGCCTCAAAACGGCCGCCGTACCCCCCTCCGCACACACGGAGTGGGCGCGCATGAGCTGTACCTTGGAGACTATACCGACCTTTACCTTGTCTCCGAACTTACGTGCAATCTCGGTAGCCGCCCTCAAACCGGCCAACCCCGCGCCGAGGATGACGACGTCGTACCTATGGACCCTTGAAATCTTCATAGGCCTGTAATTCTACCCCTGTGGGCCGGCCT